>PAUA01000012.1 GCA_002712565.1 Gemmatimonadota bacterium
ACGGAGTGATCGACCGGATCAAAGAACTGGCGCCCTTTGTGGGTGGCTTCCTGTTGACACAGGTGGAGCATGAAGGTGGCATGTCGGGCTGGAACGAAGATCTGGTCGCGCAAGCCGTGCAGGCAGCCGGCTCCGTCCGGATCACCGCTGCGGGCGGGATCACAACCGTCGAGGACGTAGGCCGGTTGGATCAGTTGGGGGTCGACGCTCAGGTGGGGATGGCGCTCTACACGAACCGCATGAGCCTGGGCGAGGCAGTGGGCGCTCCTCTCGTCAAAGCGATCGACGGACGACTCTGGCCCACCGTCGTATGTGACGAAGAAGGCCAGGCTCTGGGTCTGGTCTGGAGCACGCGGGAGAGCCTCGAGGCGGCGGTGGGCGAGCGACGGGGAATCTACTGGTCCCGCTCGCGAGATTCGCTCTGGATCAAAGGGGAGACCTCCGGGGCCACGCAGGAACTGCTTCGGGTGGAGCTGGACTGCGACCGCGACGCGCTCCGTTTTATCGTTCGCCAACAAGGCTCCGGATTCTGCCACACGGGAACCCCCGGATGCTGGCCGACGCCCTTCACACTCTCGACGCTCTCCGAGGTGATCACACAACGGGGTCAAGAAGCACCCGAGGGGTCGGGGACCGCCAAACTGATAGGAGATTCAGCCCTTCTCGCGTCGAAACTGCGCGAAGAGACCGAGGAACTGATAGAGGCGCTGCAGGCTGACGACGACGGATCCAGCTCCTCGGATGACGCCGGATCCGGGCAAGTGATCCACGAAGCAGCCGACCTCCTCTATTTCACACTGGTCGCTGCAGCGAGCCGTGGTGTCGGAGTGGGTGGGCTCCGCCGGGAACTCGCTCAGCGCAGCCTTCGAGTGCGGCGACGCCCCATGGAGGCCAAACCCGAGGAAGGAGCGGATCGATGAGCCAGCCCTTGCTCCCGCGCCGTCGGGCCGAAGAGTTTCGGGCCCGAAACAGGGAAGGCGTGCCCGAGGAGATTCTCACGGAGGCCGCCGCCATCGTCGAGCGTGTCCGCTCCGGCGGCGAGGAGGCCTTGCGTGAATACACCACTCGTTTCGGGGACTGCATGCTTGGGAAGCCCCTCTACCTGACGCCGTCGGTCCTCACGAATGCTCTGGAAGAGCTCCCAGGGGACGCACGCAGCCGCCTCGAGCGAATCGCTGATCGGATCCGAACGTTCGCCCAGTTGCAACTCGCCGCGCTCGCTCCGGTGGACACCACCGTACTTGGCGGCCGGGCCGGCCATCGTATCGATCCGGTCGAAGGCGCAGGTTGCTACGCTCCCGGCGGCCGTCATCCCCTACCCTCCTCGGTGTTGATGACTGCGATTACCGCACGCGAGGCCGGTGTCCCCTCCGTTTGGGTCGCGAGCCCCAAACCAGCCCCGATCACCCTGGCGGCAGCGGCCGTAGCAGGAGCCGATGGAGTCCTGGCCGCGGGCGGCGCCCACGCGATCGCGGCCCTGGCCTTCGGGGTCGGACCCATCCCCCCGAGCGATGTTGTGGTGGGCCCTGGAAATCTGTACGTGACTGCGGCGAAACAACTGCTGGCCGGACAGACCAAGATCGACATGCTGGCCGGCCCTTCCGAACTCGTGGTCGTCGCAGACGGGACGGCCGATCCTGCCTGGGTCGCGGCGGATCTGCTCGCGCAAGCGGAGCATGATCCCGCCGCGGTGCCGATCCTGATTTCGATCGACGAGGACCTCCCCTCTTGGGTGGAAAAGGAGCTCGAGCGGCAGCTCGAGTCTCTCCCGACTGCTGATACGGCAAGGGCAGCACTCGCGAACGGAGGAGTTATCGTGTGCGAGTCCGAGGAAGACGCCTGTCTAGCCTGCGACGACATCGCGCCCGAGCACTTACAGCTCTCGGTGGCGAACGCCGAAAGCTGGTCGGATCGAGTCCATCACTACGGCGCTCTCTTCATCGGCTGGCGGGCGGCCGAGGTATTCGGGGACTATGGCGTGGGTCCCAACCACGTCCTCCCCACGGGGGGCACTGCCAGAGCGCGCGGTGGGCTTTCCGTCATGGACTTCCTTCGCGTGCGCACCTGGATCCAGGCGGACTCGGATATCGATCCCGGCTTGATCACGGATGTGGCTTGGTTCGCCCGGCAGGAGGGTCTAGAGGCTCACGCCAGGGCCGCCGAGATCAGACGGCTCGATACTTAGGAAGGCTGTTGAACGAAATATCCCCCTGCGACCACTCAGGGCCGCAGGGGGATGATCGAGCCCGATGGACTCGGGAAACCTGCTGGCTGCCGTCCTACTGGTTGTCGTCCTGTGCCGCCGGTCGGCCCGACCTCTCCGCAACCTGCCTGTCGAAATCTTCCTGTTCCAAGTAGGTCACGTCCACCCAGGCGTGGGCCATTTCACCGACAGTCCGGTCCCCGGAACTGAACCCGGCGCTAATGCGTAGGGCGTTCTGGTGGACCGGTCCTCAACTGTCCAGCGTCGAAGAACTTCCCTCGTGCCCGGCTGGGAATCATTTACCTCGACATCCACCCCGTCCTTCTACACATTAACGCATGCCGAAAACGTCACCGCGGATCCGAATTACCCAACCTGAGTAAGCTTCGGGATCCCTCGCCTAGCCCCGCGTCAGTGGGCACCCCAATGTCAAATCTGAAAATCAAATCCATAACGCCGATCGGCTCGTGGAGCGGGCCGACGGACCTCCTCCTCACAACACCTGAGGAGTTCGCTCAGGGACTCCGTCGAATCGGAACTCCCCTGTACGCTGTGGATCATGGAGAGGCGCTTGGACTCGCATCAGGCGGGTCCGTTGAAATGGGCGGAGATCCCCAAGGAGATCCCCGACTTCACGGGCTCCCTCTCCTGGCTGTGAGCCCCACCTGCAGGCCCCAGAACTTCGGCTCGGCCAGCTTCGCCCGCGACCACGGCGTGCGCTTCTGTTATCTGGCTGGAGCGATGGCGAACGGCATTGGTTCCGCCGAACTGGTCGAGGCGATGGGCCGCGCGGGCATGCTCGCCTTCTTCGGGGCCGCAGGTTTGGGGCCAGACACCGTGGAGGATGCCATCGATCGGATCTCGACACGTTTGGGCGATCTGCCCTGGGGATTCAATCTGATCCACAGCCCATACGAGCCGCTACTCGAAGAGGCGATCGCCGACCTTTACTCACGGCGCGGAGTGACTCGTGTATCAGCTTCCGCCTACATGGACCTGACGCTCCCGCTTGTTCGCTACCGGCTGCACGGTATCCGTTCGGACCCCTCGGGCGCTGTGGTCACCCCGAATCGGCTGGTCGCGAAGGTCTCCCGCATCGAAGTGGCGCGTAAGTTCCTCGCTCCGCCGCCATCAACGATGTTGGCCGAACTCGTGGCGCGTGGAGACTTGTCTGAGGAGCAGGCGAGGATGGCCGAATCCGTCCCCGTCGCCCAGGACCTGACCAGCGAGGCGGACTCCGGAGGTCACACTGACAATCGGCCGGCGCTCGCCCTTCTTCCGACCATGTTGGCACTACGCGATCGAATCCAGGCCGAATACGACTACGCCGTCCCCCTTCGTGTCGGTTCCGCTGGAGGGATATCGACGCCACATTCAGTGGCTGCAGCGTTTGCGATGGGAGCGGACTACGTGATGACCGGTTCCATCAACCAAGCTTGCCGAGAAGCGGGCACGTCCGACACGGTGCGGCAGATGTTGGCCAAGGCAGAGCAGGCCGACGTCACGATGGCCCCGGCGGCCGACATGTTCGAAATGGGCGTCCGGTTGCAGGTGCTCAAGCGCGGAACGATGTTTCCAATGCGAGCCCATCGTTTGTATGATTTATACAGGACGCATGCCGGGCTCGAAGAAATTTCCGACGACGAACGAAAGAACCTCGAAGGCACGATTTTCCGTAAACCGTTGGAGGAGATCTGGAACGAGACGCGACGTTTTTGGGAACAGCGCGACGTTACCCAGACAGAGAGGGCCGAGCGGGATCCGAAACATCGGATGGCGCTGGTGTTTCGGTGGTATCTTGGGATGTCGTCCCGTTGGGCCAACCGTGGCGAGCCGGGTCGAGAAATGGACTACCAAGTATGGTGTGGCCCGGCGATGGGAGCGTTCAACGAATGGGTTCGAGGTAGTGCTCTCGATCCGTGGGAGAATCGGCACGCACCAAGCGTGGCACACAACATGCTACATGGAGCGGCGGTCATCACTCGGGCCGCGGCTCTACGAACTCAGGGGGTGGACTTGCCCGCCACATGCGTGGATGTGCTGCCCCGTGATCCAGGCGAACTCGAGGAACTACTGACTTGAGCGATCGGAAAATAGATCAGGCCCCCGCCCAGTCCCCTATAGCCATCGTTGGTATGTCCTGCCTTTTCCCGGGCGCGAGCAGCCTACGGGAATACTGGGCCAACGTGCGGGACGGCGTCGACGCGATCACGGATGTCCCGGCAAGCCATTGGGCGGTGGGTGACTATTTCGACGCCGACCCCAAGGCGCCAGACATGACCTATGGGCGGCGCGGCGGGTTCCTCGACGCGGTCGATTTCGACCCGATGGGCTTCGGGATTTCACCCCGGGACCTCGAGGCCACCGACTCCACCCAGCTGCTCGGCATGTACGCCGCCCGTGAGGCACTGAGGGATGCAGGTTATGGGGCCGACGGCCGAGACTTCGCACGTGAACGCACCAGCGTGATCCTCGGCGTGAGTGGGACACTTCCTCTGGTGATCCCCCTAGGAGCCCGCCTCGGCCACCCGATTTGGCGACAGGCTCTGGGTGAATCAGGCGTCGATCCGGAGACCACCGAGGAAGTGATCGCCCGGATTGCCGAGGGATACGTGCCCTGGCAGGAGAACTCCTTCCCCGGACTTCTCGCCAACGTGGTGGCCGGACGGATCGCCAACAGGCTCGATCTGCACGGAACCAACTGCATCGTCGACGCGGCGTGCGCCTCGTCATTGAGTGCCATTCATCTCGCGTCCCTGGAGCTCGAAGCGGGTCGGGCCGACATGGTGCTCAGCGGGGGCCTGGACACGTTTAACGACATCTTCATGTACATGTGCTTCTCGAAGACACCCGCGCTTTCGGCGTCGGGGAACGCACAGCCGTTCAACCAGGACGCGGACGGGACGATTCTCGGCGAAGGTGTAGGTGTCGTAGCACTCAAGCGGTTGGCGGACGCCGAGCGGGACGGCGACCGTATCTACGCGATCATCAAAGGCGTCGGGTCGTCGAGCGACGGCAAGGGTCAGGCGGTCTACGCGCCCTCGCCCGAAGGCCAGGCACGGGCCCTCCGCGTCGCGTATCGGAATGCGGGGGTGACACCCGACACGGTCGGGCTCGTCGAGGCCCACGGCACGGGCACCATCGTCGGTGACGCCACCGAGGCGCGCGGCCTTACCAGCGTGTACGAGGACACCGGCCGGGAGGGATCGTGGTGCGCTTTAGGTTCAGTCAAGTCGATGATCGGGCATACCAAAGCGGCAGCGGGAGCGGCCGGGCTGATCAAGGCCGTCATGGCGCTCCACCACAAAGTTCTCCCGCCCACGATCAAGGTCGAGACACCCAACGAAGCCGTCGCTCCGGGAGAGACGCCCTTCTACGTCAACACCGAAAAGCGTCCCTGGCTGCCCGATGGCGATCATCCTCGCCGGGCCGGCGTGAGTGCATTCGGCTTCGGTGGCAGCAACTTCCACTGCGTGGTCGAAGAGTACGACTCGGAGGCGACATCAGCCGATTGGGACGGCCGGGATCAGATCTTCGCGTTCTCCGCCGACAGCCGAGAGGCCCTGGAGTCCAAACTAAAGGACTTCGATGCAGGATCGACGTGGGCCGAGATCCGTGGTCAGGCGGCTGAAACCAGGGAAGCCTTCGATGCTGCGCACGAGGTGCGGTTGCTCGTCGTTGTAGAGCGTGACGGAAAACCCCCGGCGGACCTCATCACCTTGGCGCTGGCCCGGCTCGAAGAAGCCCCGTCCGCGTGGAGCCTGCCGCAGGGCGTGTTTTTCGGGTCCGGTTCGCCAAAGGGAGGATGGGCGGCCTGTTTCCCCGGCCAAGGAGCCCAGTACGTTGGTATGTTCCGCGAGCTCGTGTGCCGGTTCCCGGTTGCCACCAAGACTTTGGCCAACGCGACCGAAGCCGCGTCACGGTTGGTCGACAGCCTCTATCCGCACCCCGCGTTCGACGACGATTCACGTGCCGAGCAGGAAGCCGAACTCAGAGCGACCCAGACCGCGCAACCGGCCATCGGTGCTGTGAGTCTTGGTGCTCTGCGCATCCTCGAACAGTTCGGAATCACCCCCGATGCGACATGCGGACACAGTTACGGTGAATTGGTCGCCCTCTGCGCGGCGGGCCGCGTAAGTCCGGAGGAACTGTACGAGCTTTCGCGCCTTCGGGGCGAACTCATGGCCGGGGGCGAAGGCGATCACGGCTCAATGCTGGCCGTAGCCGATGAATCCGATCAAGTGCTGGCCTTCATACAGCAGCACAATCTCGATTTGGTGGTAGCGAACCACAATGCGCCGTGTCAGGTAGTCCTCTCGGGTGTGACCGACGAAATCGATCGGGCAGCAGAAATCCTGTCCGAGGAAGGCCTCCGGGCCAAGAAGTTGCCCGTTTCGGCCGCATTTCACAGCGGGTTGGTTGCCGAGGCCACCGCACCGTTCGCAAAAGCCCTCGAGGGTGTCGAGCTGGCCAAGAGTGCGGTGCCGGTATATGCGAACACGACAGGCACGAGGTACCCGAGGACCTCCGCTGCAGCACGGAAGGTGCTGGCCAAGCAGATGACCTCACCCGTGGACTTCGTACAATGTGTGAGGGCCATGTTCGACGACGGCGTCCGAACCTTCGTCGAGGTCGGACCCGGCCGCCGTTTGTCCGGACTCATCAAGGAGATTTTGGCGGACGAAGAGATCACGGTCGTGGCCGTGGACGCTTCCTCCGGACAGCGCCCGGGCCTGGTAGATCTGGCCCGCATGCTGGCTCAGTTCGCAGCGGCCGGTCATACAGTCGCGCTCGACCGGTGGGACGAAGGTGCCCTCGAGGCCTGGCGAAGTGAAGTGGGCCGAGAGAAACCCGCCCTTACCGTGAAGATCAGTGGAGCGAATCACGTGACCGACCGCCCCAAGCGTCCCCCGAGGGTCGCGGCACCCACACCTTCACCTTTAAGGGCCACCGTGGAGCCAGCCTCCACGGTCACGTCCGACCCGCAGGTCCTTGCTGAAGCGATGCGAGCGAGCCAAGCGAGCTTGGCCGCACTCGTACGGCTCCAGGAACAGACCGCCGAAGTGCATCGACAGTTTCTCGAATCGCAAGAGCGGACGATCCAAGCCATCATCCAGCAACAGGGGTTGGCCGCACAGATTCCGTACTCCCCGGCCGACATCCCCGCCGTTGCACCTGCCGAGTTGCCCGCCGCTGCACCTACCGAGTCACCCGCCGATTCACCGGCCGAAACACCCGTCGCCGCAGGGGTCGCGTCAGTGGACGATGCACCGGTAGGCGTAGTTCCCGACGGCGCAGTAGGCGTCGCGGAGGCGCTGCTCTCGGTCGTTTCGGAGAAGACGGGCTACCCAGAGGAGATGCTCGACCTCTCGATGGGGTTGGACGCCGACCTCGGTATCGATTCGATCAAGCGGGTCGAGATCCTGTCCGCCCTACAGGAGCGCCTCCCTGAGGTGCCTGCCATCACGCCGGACCATCTCGGAGGAATCCAGACTCTGGGCCAGATCGTCGATTTCTTGGGTGGGGCAGCGGAAACCTCGGTCCTGGTCAAGCCGGACGCACCGGCGGTGGATAGTGCCGTGCCAGAGCCGACGGCAGCCGCCGACTCGACCACGAATGGTGTCGTCGCGGGTACGGCGAATGGCGCCAGTGGTGCGACGGACGTCACGGAGATTGTTCTTGGTGTCGTCGCCGAAAAAACGGGTTACCCTGTTGATATGCTCGATGTCTCGATGAACCTCGACGCCGACCTCGGCATCGATTCCATCAAGCGGGTCGAGATCCTGTCCGCCCTTCAGGAAGCCCTTCCGGGCGCCCCCGTCGTGCCCCCGGATCAACTCGGAGAGTTGAGAACGCTGAGCCAGATCGTCGACGTCCTGTCGCGCGAGACGGACCCTCTACCGGCGCCTCCTTCGCGTGAACCGGCGGAGCACACTGCCGAGGGCGAGGCAGATGAAGTTCCGCCCATCTCCGGCGATCTGTCCGTATCCGGCGACCTAGAGCGCTTCGTTCCCACTCTCCACCCCGTTCAGGGCACAGGGGACCCCATCGGGCTCCCGGCGGGCTCCAAGATCTGGGTGACCAAGAGTGGTGATGTCCTGTCAGGGCAGATCGTTGAAGAGCTGAGTGCCCAAGGGTTCGCAGCGGAAGAGATCGAGTTGGGTGAAGACGGACATGACCCTCCGGACGAACTGGCCGGACTCATTGTCGTCGTGCCCCCTCAGGTCACCGACGAGGACATCCTCTCCGGATTTGGACGTATGCGGGCCATGGCTCCAGTTCTTAAACGGGCAGCTCTTCAGGGTGGTGCCCTCCTATGCAGCGTCACAGCTCTTGGGGGTGGGTTCGCCCTCGACGCCCCGCCCCCCGAGGACGTCGATCCAACCGGTGGAGCCTGGGGAGGAATGTTGAAAACGGCGGCCGCCGAATGGACCGATGTCAATTGCCGGACGATCGACGTCGATCTCTCCCGGGAGGGTCTCGCCGCGGACATCGTGCGGCACGCGCTGTCCTCAGGACCCGTGGAGATCGGCCTAGGCCCTGACGGTCCCCAAACTGTGGTGCTCGAACCCCAATCGGTCGAGCGTGTAGACGGATCATTCCCCGGCTCGGACGACACGGTCTTGATTACCGGAGGAGCCCGTGGTGTAACAGCCGAGGTCGCCGTGGCCATGGCGGAAGCCACGCAGCCACGGCTCATCCTCGTGGGGCGCAGTCCGGAACCCGAGAAGGAGCCGGATTGGCTGATCGGACTCAACAGCGAGGCCGAGATCAAGCGGGCGATTCTGACCCGCGCCGGTCCGAGCGTCACTCCCCAGGAGGTTCAGGCCAAATTCAGCCGAATTCGCGCTGGTAGGGAGATCCGACGCACGATCGAGCGCATCTCCCGGGCTGGCTCCGAGGTCGCATACCGTTCCGCCGATGTAAGAGACGCCGACGCGATCCGTCGGACCCTCGCTCCACTCGTTGACGAATACGGACCCGTCACCGGGCTCGTACACGGGGCAGGCGTCCTGGCCGACCGCAACATCGAGGACAAAAGCGACGATGATTTTGCCGAGGTCTACGGGACCAAGGTCGGCGGACTCCGCTCGGTGCTGAAGGCCATTGGGGAGACCTCTCTCAAGGCGCTAGTGCTGTTCTCGTCCTCGACGGCGCGGTTCGGACGCCGAGGACAAGTCGACTACGCCGCAGCGAATGAAGTCCTGAATAAGGTGGCTCAAGCGGAAGCGGCAGAGCGGGAGGGATGCCGCGTTGTGTCGGTCAATTGGGGGCCGTGGGACGGAGGAATGGTCACTCCTGGCTTGAAGACGGCTTTCGCCGACGAAAGGATCGAGGTGATCGGCATGCAAAGCGGTGCCGCTTACCTCCTCGACGAGATCGCCGCATCCGAAGGACCGGCGGAGGTTCTCGTTCTCGGACCCGGATCGGAAATCCCTCAGGTCGGGTCACCCGCCGTCACGGGAAGGAACGGTGCTGACGGATCCGCGAACGGTGCCCGCAGCACCGGGAATGGCGTCGCCGCTTCGTCGTTCGCGGAGCTACCTACGGTGTTCGAACGCACCATCGACATGGAAACACACCAGTTCATGGCGTCACACGTCATCGGCGGCCGTGCGGTGCTGCCGGCCGCAATGACGCTCGAATGGCTGGCCCACGGAGCCCTCCACGGAAACCCCGGATTACGCTTCGTGGGCGTCGACGACCTACGTGTATTCAAGGGGGTCGTCGTTCATCCTGACGAGTCCATGCGGGTCCGCATTTGTGTGGACAAGGCCCAAAAGCGGGGCGACGAGTTCCTGGTCGTGGCAGAGCTCTGCAGTGGCGGTAGTAATGGCCGCAGCGTTCTACATGCGCGAGCCGTCGTCGTGCTGGCCGCCCAAGCACCCCAGGCCAGTACCGCCACCAGGCCCTCGGGCGACCTGCCCGCCCTAGATCAGTCGATCGAGACGATCTACGCCGAAACGCTCTTCCATGGCCCCGAAATGCATGGACTGCTGGCGGTCGAGGGTTGTGGGGACGCCGGGCTGGTGGCCCGATGCCGTGTGGCTCCACCCCCGGCAGACTGGATGGAGGAGCCCGTGCGGAGCCGGTGGATCGCAGATCCGCTCGCCTTGGACAGTGGCCTCCAGGCGATGATTGTCTGGACGTCCGACCGCGTGGGCGAGTTGTCGTTACCCTCACGGTTCACGCGCTATCGCCAGTTTGTGCCGGCGTTCCCCGAAGGGGGGGCCCGGATCGTCATCGACGTACGCGAACGGACGAACGGCAGGGTCGTCTCCGATATCGATTGGATCGCCGAGGACGGAAGTTTGCTGGCCCGCCTCGAAGGCTACGAATCCGTAGTTGACTCGTCCCTGGGCAAGGCGTTCCGTCAGAACCGACTCGACGAGAGCGCACCTACGAAGGCGTAAGTCTAATGCCCGAGCCGATTGCCATCGTCGGACTCGGAGGAGTGCTTCCAGGCGCCGCGACGCTCGACGACTTCTGGAGTGTTGTCGAGGCGGGCGTGGACACGGCCTCTGATCCACCTCCCGACCGCTGGTGCCTTGCGCTCGATCGTGCTTACTCGACCGATCGAGCACAACCCGATCGGGTCCACTCTCGGCGTGCCTGCTTCGTCCGGGACTTCGAACTCGACCTCGAGGGGATCGACCTTTCCGGAGAGTTGGTCGAATCACTCGATCCCATGGTGCACCTGGCACTACACGCGGGGCGGCAAGCCTGGCGGGACTGCGTAGCGGATGCAGTCGATCCCGCTCGAGTGGGCGTGATGCTGGGCAACATCGTACTTCCCACGGCATCTGCCTCGGCGATGGCGGACTGGATTCTGGGCCGGCGGTTCGAGCGAGAGCTCTTCCGCGCGGCAGGCGTCCCGATGCCCCCTGAGACACGAGCACCGGTGGCCGCAATCAATCGATGGGTCGCCGGCCTCCCAGCCGCAATGCTGGCCAAGGGGTTGGGACTCGGGGGCGATCGATTCTGTATCGACGCCGCCTGTGCGTCGTCGCTCTTTACGGTGGAACTCGCCATGGACGCCCTACGGCAAGGACGCCTCGACGCAGTGCTCGCTGGCGGACTCTCCCGCCCGGATTCGCTTTATACACAGATGGGGTTTTCGCAGCTGCTCGCGGTCTCGCCCACGGGCCGGTGCTCTCCGTTCGACCACAAGAGCGACGGCCTAGTCGTGGGCGAAGGAGCCGGTGTACTCGTACTGAAGCGTCTGTCAGATGCACGGCAGCACGGCGATCGGATCCGTGCCGTCATACACGCCGTTGGGCTCTCCAACGATGTGGAGGGCAGCCTCCTCGCCCCCAGTCGAGAAGGCCAACTCCGCGCCATGCAGGGAGCCTATCAGGCCGCGGGATGGACGCCGGGTCAGGTGGATGTGGTCGAGTGTCACGCGACGGGCACACCGGTCGGGGATTCCGTCGAGTTCGCGAGTCTCCAGGCACTTTGGACAGAGGGACAATACGAACCGGGCCAATGTGTGATCGGGTCGGCCAAATCGAATACGGGCCATCTGCTCACTGGAGCCGGAGCGGTGGGCCTCCTCAAGACGGTGCTGGCCATGGAGAACCAAGTTCTTCCGCCCACCGCCAACTTCGAAGAGCCGGGAGACAAGATCGATCTGGATGGCAGTCCGTTTCGTGTGCTCGCCAAAGCCGAACCGTGGAAGTCCCCTTCCGATCATCCACGCCGGGCCGCTGTCAGCGGATTCGGGTTCGGGGGGACCAACGCCCACGTCCTTCTCGAGGAGCCCACCGAACCGACCCGAGGACGGTCTGTGGTAGGTGTCGCGGAGCAGCCCCAGGCGGAACAGCTTCATGCGGAACAGCCTCAGCCGAAGCTGTCAAACGTGGCGATCGTCGGGATGGGGGCTCGAGTCGGCCCCTGGAAGAACGTTGACGAAATCGGCGACCGGTTGATGGGCCGCGGCGAAAGTCATCCCGTCCGCGCCAAGGAGAATCACTGGGGGCTTCCGGACGCGCCCGTTGGGTGGTTCATCGAGGATCTGGAGATTCCGATCGGTCGATTCAAGATTCCTCCCCGGGAGGTCGAAGAGGCCCTTCCCCAGCAGATGCTCATGCTTCAGGTAGCGGAGCAAGCGATCGCCGACGCGGACCTCAGCGAGATCGATCGCCTCCGGGCCGGAGTTTTCGTGGGAGTCGAACTCGACCTCAACACGACGAACTACCACCTCCGTTGGGCCGTTCGATCCCGTGCAGCCGATTGGGCGCAGCGGCTAGAGCGCCCATCACACGGCGAAGAGTTCGACCGGTGGGTGGACGAGCTCTGTGACTCACTCACGCCCGCACTTAATGCGAACCGGACCATCGGCGGGCTCGGTTCGATCGCCGCCAGCCGCGTTGCCAGGGAGTTCGGACTGGGCGGACCCAGCTACGTGATATCGAGTGAAGAAACCTCGGGCCTCTCCGCCCTCTACGCCGCCTCGCGCGCGCTCGAGCAGGGCCGTATCGATTGCGCCATCGTCGGGGCGGTCGACTTGGCAGGCGACGTTCGTTCGCTGATCTCCCTCGAGAGCACGGACGGGTTGGCCAAACCAGAGGATTCACCCTCTTTCGCTGAAGACTTGGCGGGGATGGTACCGAGCGACGGCGCTGTGGCACTCGTGCTGAAACGCACTGAGGACGCCGAGCGAGACGGCGACCGTGTGTACGCGATTGTGCGAGCGAGCGGGACTGCCGGAGGTGATTTGGAATCTTCCTGCCAGGAAGTGATTCGCAGAAGCTGCGAGGAAGCCGACATCGCGGCCCGCGACATCCCACACCTGGAGATAAGCGGCTTCGAGATTGCAGGACTGGGCCGAACGGAAATGACCGCAGTCGCCGAAGCCTTCGGACCGGACACCGTGCTCGGGTGCGCCAAGGCGCAAATCGGGCACACGGGTGCCGCGGCGGGTCTCATATCTGTACTGAGTTCAGTTCTCTCACTGTACCGGCAAGTCCTGCCTGCGGCGGCGGGGAGCCGCAACTGGCCCGCGGCTCAGGAGGGCCGCGGCTGGCGGCTCACTTCCCTTCGCGACCCCACACCGTGGGTTCGCGATCGCATCGACGGTCCGCGTCGGACCGGCGTCCTCGCCGTCTCGCGTGGCGCCTCGTCCTCCTACGTGATTCTCGAGGAGGCCGAGGTGGCGGCCAATTCACAGAGCGCTGGGGCCGACGCCTGGGCCGCCTACCGCGGCGATCTCCCGCTGAGCGAAGGGCTCTTCGTCGTCGAAGGAGAGGACAGGGGAGAAATCGTGGTCGGCCTCCGGAACCTCATGCACGCGGCGACCGACGCAGCCGGACCGTCGGGGACCGACACGCACGGGTCGGTCACAATCCACCACATCGCGACGAACTGGTGGGAAAGCCACCCCGACCTTCCCGATGCCCCACTCGCCATCACACTGATCGCCCGAGATGCAGGCGAGTTGAGGAGCCTGACCCAATCCGCCGCAGACCAGCTCGAGAGAGGGCACGACCCATCGGATCGGAGCGCTGGCCGCGTGTTCTTCTCATCCGACCCCCTGGGGCCGAAGGGGGAATTGGCCTTCGTCTACCCAGGATCTGGAAGCCAATACGCGGACATGGGGCGGGAGCTCTGTCTCCAATGGCCGGAGATCCTGCGTGCTCAGGACCGCGGGAATGATCGGCTGAAATCGCAACTCAAGGCCGCCGAAATCTGGGGGGACGGTCCAGGCATCGGGGACGCCAGAACGGTCATACTCTCGCAGGTCGCCCTCGGCACGATCGCGACGGACTTGATGGCCAGATTCGGGGTCCGTCCGGACGCGGTTGTGGGTTATTCCCTCGGTGAGACGGCCGGACTGTTCTCAGTGGGCGCGTGGCATGAGCGCGACGAGATGCTCCGACGTGTTACAGAAAGTGAGCTGTTCGAAAACGATTTGGCCGGACGCTGCAACGCCGCGCGGCAGGCTTGGGGGGTCGCGGAGAACGCAGAAGTGGAATGGGCCGTCGGCGTAGTCGAGACGCCCGCTGCTCGGGCACGAGAGGTCCTGGAGGAGATCGACCGGGTGTATTTGCTCATCGTAAACACTCCGGACGAGTGCGTGATCGGAGGCGACCGCTCGGCGGTGGAGAACGCCGTTGAGAGGCTCGGATGTCCCTTCCACGCCCTGGAAGGTGTCCCGACGGTCCATTGCGAGGTCGCTACGCAAGTATCGGAGCCGTACCGGGACCTACACGTGTTGGACACCCGCCCGCCAGAGGGCATACGCGTCTACAGCGGAGCTTGGGGTGAGGCGTACGAGGTGGATCAGGCCCGGGCGGCGGACTCGCTGTTGGCCCAGGCGATCCAAGGAGTGGACTTCCCCAAGACGGTGCGCCAAGCGCATGACGATGGCGTAAGAATCTTCCTGGAGATGGGCCCGGGCGAATCGTGCGTACGGATGATCCACAAGATCCTCGACGGCCTCCCATTCCGAGCACGCTCGATCTCCTCTTCCACCCAGGATGAGCCCTCCGCGGTCCTCCGCGCGCTCGGAATGCTCATCGCGGAGCGCGCGCCGGTCGACCTGGCGCAGCTCTACCCGGAAGGCAGGCTCACTGAAGACGAGTCGGGCCTAGTCACTCGAATTCCCGTCGGGCAAACAAGCTTCGGACGTATACCGGTAACTCCACGATCCGACGGATTCGTGGAGGCTCCGGACGAAGGTCACCGTCCTGCGGAGGATCCGTCCCCAGTCTCCCTACCACTGGACTCGGGAGTCGTCCCGGCTGAACTGAGCGAGGCGGTCCGAGCCGCCGAGACGACGATTCAGGCCCACGAGGCCTTCCTTCGAACTGCACAGCGGACGCAGGAGCTCGCTCAGGGCGAATACGCGCGGCAGCAGGAATTTATCCGGGCCCTGACGGTCGATGGCAACGAGGTCTCGGTCGCCGCTACCGCCCGGCCGTCGGCCGCTACGCCCGTGATGGATCGAGACCAACTCATGGAGTTTGCGATCGGATCGATCGGCCGTGCGCTCGGGGAGCATTTCGCTCACGTCGACGCACACCCCACGCGCGTTCGTCTTCCCGACAAACCGCTCATGCTCGTCGACCGCGTCATGGAGATCGAGGCAGAATCCCAATCGATGTCCTCCGGGCGAATCGTGACCGAGCACGACGTTCTCGAGGACGGGTGGTACCTCGACGGCGGGCGGCTACCGACCTGCATCGCCGTGGAGGCCGGTCAAGCCGATCTGCTTCTGTCGGGCTACCTCGGGATCGACTCAGAAACCAAGGGTCTGGCTGTCTATCGTCTGCTAGACGCGGTGGTCACCTTCCACTCCGAGCTCCCGCTTCCCGGACAGGTCGTGCGATACGACATCCGCATCCTCCAGTTCTTCCGGCAGGGCGACACGTGGCTCTTCCGCTTCGAGTTCGATTCCACGGTGAACGGGCGGCCGCTCCTGACCATGCGCGAGGGGACGGCTGGTTTCTTCACTCAGGGTGAACTCGACGCCGGCAAAGGGATCGTCCAGAGTGGCATCGATCAGCGGGAACAGGTGGGAAGCCGCCCCGCCGACTGGCGGGACCTGGTACCGATGCAGGAGGACACCCTCGGGCAAGAACGACTGGAGGCGCTCCGCGCGGGAGATCTTGTCGGCGCCTTCGGAGAGAATTTCTCGGGCCTTCCCTTCACGCGGCCGCTAACGATCCCGGGAGGACTCATGCGGCTGGTCAACCGCGTCACCGAACTCGACCCCGAGGGGGGGCGTTACGGGATCGGGAGCATCATAGCGGAAGCCGACATCCATCCGGACGACTGGTTCCTGACGTGCCACTTCTCCGACGATCAGGTGATGCCGGGAACCCTGATGTACGAGTGCTGCCTGCATACACTCCGGGTTTTTCTCCTGCGCATGGGCTGGATCGCGGAAGCCGACAGCGCGGCGTGGCAGCCCGTCGTGGATGTGAAAAGCCGGCTGCGGTGCCGGGGGCAAGTGCTCGACTCCACGGAGAGGGTCACGTACGAGATTCATCTGCGGGAGCTGGGCTACCAGCCGGAGCCCTACGCGATCGCGGATGCGCTCATGTACGCGGACGGGAAGGCGGTCGTCGAGATTCGCGACATGTCTGTCCGTCTGACAGGGACGGACCGCCAGGGGCTCGAGGAGGTGTGGTCTCAAGCGGGCGATGNCCGGCTCGAGAAGCCCAGCAGCCCGATTCTCTACGATAAGAACAGCATCCTCGCGTTTGGGAGCGGCAAACCCTCCGAAGCGTTCGGGCCCCCCTACGNTGTCTTCGACGAAGGCGCCCGCCGTATCGCGCGTCTACCGCGCCCCCCNTACCAGTTCCTGGATCGGATCTCGGNGGTGGAGGGGGAGCCGTTCGTGATGCANGCTGGTGCGAAGGTCACTGCCCACTACGATGTGGGTCCGGATGACTGGTACTTCGCGAGTAACCGCCAACGCGAAATGCCNTTCGCCATCCTCCTCGAANTAGCGCTCCAGCCGTGCGGATGGCTGGCGGCCTATGTGGGATCGGCNTTGACNTCCCCGGACAACTTGCGATTCCGCAATCTCGGCGGAGACGCNGTCCAGCTGGCGCNCCTCACAGCCGGCGAGGACGTGNTCACGACACGAGTCGAGCTTACGAGCGTGTCNGCNTCGGGCGGTATGATCNTCCANCANTANACCATGGCTCTCGATAGCGAACGCCTCGGGCCCCTCTATTCAGGAACGACCTATTTCGGTTTCTTCTCCGACCAAGCCCTGGCGGATCAGGTAGGCATCCGCGACGCACCGATTCATGAGCCCGCCACGGACGAGCGGGAGAGAGGTCGTAGCCTGGTGATGTCACATACGCCGCCCTTCCCCGAACAGCGCCTCCGCATGGTTGATCAGATCGACCTCCTAGTGGCGGACGGTGGCCCCGACGGGCTCGGGTGGGTCCACGGTTCGATCACCGTCGATCCGAGCGCCTGGTTCTTCGAGGCGCACTTCTACCAGGACCCGGTCTGGCCCGGCTCACTCGGTCTCGAGGCATTCATTCAACTGCTCAAGGTTTACGCCGTCGACCGGTGGGACCTGGAGGAGAACACGGAATTCGCGACGATGGCCGGTAGAGGCCAGCACAGCTGGTCGTACCGCGGACAGATCGTTCCGGGTTGCGAACGGGTAGAGGTTTTCGCGAGCATCACATATGTGGACGACATACACAAGCGCGTCCGGGCCGATGGATTCCTCATGGTGGACGGACGGACCATTTACGCGATGAACAACTTTGCTTTGGACGTGATCGCTTGAGATACACTCGTGTTGTCATCGAGCGTTTCGGATATGAACTCGCCCCGTGCGTGGTCACATCGGACGAATTGGAGAACCGGCTCGCCGCCGTCTATCAGAAACTCCATGTCCAACCGGGACAGCTCTTTCAGATGACCGGTATTCAGGAGCGCCGTTATTGGGAACCGGGTTATTCGGTATCCCAGGGGGCTACCGCGGCGGCCGAACACGCGCTCAGCGACTCCTCCGTGCCGGCGAATGCCCTCGATATGTTGATTTATGCTGGCGTGTGCCGCGAGCACTTCGAACCGGCCACGGCGTGCCACGTTGCGGCCGGCCTCAAGAGAGTCGGCCACAACATCAAGGAGTCGGCGCACGTCTACGACGTCAGCAACGCCTGCCTCGGCGTGCTGAACGGGGTGCTCGACATCGCGAACCGAATCGAATTGGGACAGATCCGAGCCGGCATGGTGGTCAGCTGTGAGACCGCGCGGAACATCGTCGATACTACCATCGCTCGGTTGACCAACAATCCGATCATGGAGGAGTTCAAGGCCGCCATCGCCACGCTGACCGGAGGGTCGGCCGCCGTGGCCGTGATTCTGAGTGACGGGTCTTTCGGAGAGTCCGACCGGCGACGCCTCCGTGGAGCCGTGGTCGAAAACGCCCCAGAACATCACATGTTGTGCCGATGGGGGCTGGAAGACCATCCCGTTGGGAAAACAAACGGAACCGAAGCTGTTCTGAGGGAGTTCGCCAGCACCGACGCGGCCGCCGTCCTCGAACACGGCGTCGCCCTGGGGTCACGTACCTGGGACAAGTTCCTCACGGAGATGGAGTGGTCGGTGGAGAACGTGGATCGCACGGTTTGCCACCAGGTCGGTTCAGCTCATCGCGACGTCATGCTGCGCACCATGGGCCTGTCTCCTGAACAGGACTTCGTGACGTACGAGTACCTCGGAAATACCGGGACAGCAGCGCTACCAGTAGCCGCCGCTCTAGCGCACGAACGCGGATTCTTGGCACCCGGCCAGCGGGTGGGACTTCTCGGGATCGGTAGCGGCCTCAACTGCATGATGCTCGGAGTGGACTGGTGAACGGTCNCTACCCGTTCGCACCACACTACCTTCGGGTCGGTGGGCGAACAGGGGACACGTCTGAGGCTCGCGGCCACCGCATGCACTACGTGGACGAGGGCCAGGGAGCTCCGGTTCTCATGGTCCACGGCAACCCGAGTTGGTCCTTCTACTATCGGAACTTGATCAGCCAACTGAAGTCGAGCCACAGAGTGATCGCTCCTGATCACATCGGGTGTGGTCGCTCCGACAAACCGAACGACGACAACTACGACTACACGTTGTCGGCGCGCGTAGAGGATCTCGGCACACTCGTCGATTCGCTCGACCTCCAGGATCTCACGCTCGTCGTGCACGACTGGGGCGGCATGATCGGGATGGCCTGGGCGGCCAAGCACCGCGATCGGATTGGGAGGCTGGTGGTCATGAACACGGCCGCTTTCCCTTTTCCCGCCGGTAAGACCTTCCCCCGCTCGCTCGCACTGGCTCGCACTCCCGGAATCGGTGCAATGCTCGTCCGCGGAGCCAACGCCTTTTCGCGGGGCGCCGTACGGTATTGTGTGACGCGCCGGCCAATGCCCAAGGCGGTGGCCGCTGGTTACCTGGAGCCGTACGACAGTTGGGCAAATCGCATCGCAGTGCATCGTTTCGTGCAGGACATTCCGCTCAGGGAGAACGACAGCGCCTACCCGATCGTGAAGGAAACGGGGGACGCTCTCGTTCACCTGGTCGACAAACCGATGTTGATTTGCTGGGGCCTGAAGGACTTCGTCTTCGATCAGCAATTCCTGGACGAATGGGTTCGTCGATTCCCTGGGGCCGAGCTCCACCGCTTCGAGGACTGCGGTCATTACGTCCTGGAAGACGCGGGAGAGGAAATCATTCCGCTCATCGGCCAATTCATCGACGCTGGTCCAACAAGCCATCCGGACGGTCGTCCCGAGACCCAGCAGATGGACAGGTCGGCATGAGCGGAGACGCGGACGATCCGCTTTCTGACGGATCCGACGCGGCCGTAGAGCGCTCGCCCGACCACGTCAACGTGGCCGCGTTTCTGGCCGATCTGGCCAGGAGCCAGCCAGGTGCCCTCGCGGTAGCCGTATCCGACGGGCGAAACCCCGACGGAACCGCCCGTTATGCCGAACTGAGCTCGCTCGGACTGCATCGCCGCTCGGATCGCATCGCCCACGCGCTGGTCGGAATTGGGATCGGCCCTGGCGTTCGAACTGTCCTCATGGTGGAGCCAAGTCTCGACTTCTTCTCTTTGACGTTTGCGATGCTGAAGGTCGGGGCGATCCCGGTCATGGTGGACCCCGGGATGGGGATCAAGAATCTGGGCGAGTGCCTCGGCGAAGCGGAACCAGAGGCGTTTATCGGCATCCCGAAGGCACATGCAGCGAGGATCGCCTTCGGGTGGGCGAAGCAGACTCTCAGAACCAATGTGACCGTGGGACGCAGGTTCTTCTGGGGAGGGCACACGCTGAGCAAATTGGAGGCCCAGGGGTCGGCCGATCCGTTCCCGATCCTTCAGCCCGACCCGGAACAAACGGCTGCGATCCTATTCACGAGTGGAAGCACCGGCGTACCCAAAGGGGTCGTGACGCCGTTCCGGGTCTTCGCGGCACAGGTGAAGGCGCTCAGGGACGTATACGGCATCCAGCCAGGAGAGCGCGATCTAGCGACCTTCCCGCTCTTCGCGCTGTTCGGTCCGGCACTCGGCATGGCCTCGGTGGTCCCGGACATGGACGCGAGCCGGCCAGCCCAAGCCGATCCGCAGCGCCTCTACGAGGCGTTCCAGGATTATACGTGCACCAATCTGTTCGCCTCTCCGGCTCTCATCGACAAGCTCGGGCGTTACTGCACCGACCAGGATCTGGAGCTGACCTCCCTTCAGCGGGCAATCTCGGCGGGCGCGCCGGCGTCGAGTCCGGCACTCGAGCGCTTCCAAGGGTGTCTTCCGGAGGGCGTCGACGTCCTGACCTGCTACGGAGCAACCGAATCCCTGCCGGTCGCCATGCTGGGAAGCAGGGAGATCTTGCGCGAGACACGACAGCTCACGGACCGGGGCGGCGGCGTGTGCGTGGGCCGCCCGTCCACTGGGATACACGTTCGGATCGTGCCGATCCATGACGAACCGATCGAGTCGTGGTTAGAAGACCTCGCGCTCCCCCCAGGAGAGACCGGCGAGATCGTGGTTCGTGGGGCGGTCGTGACGCCCTCCTACTACAAGCGGCCTCAGGCTACGAAGCTCGCCAAAATCCCTGCCGAGGGCGGGGAAGTCTGGCACCGAATGGGCGACGTCGGCTACTTCGACGAACAGGGCCGACTCTGGATGTGCGGCCGGAAGAGCCACCGAGTAGACGCCGAAACGGGTACCCTGTACACTGTCGCCTGCGAGGCCGTATTCAACATGCATCCAGCCGTTCGACGAAGCGCCCTGGTGGGAGTCGTGAGAGAGGGCGTAACCACGCCTTTGATCTGCGTAGAACGCGTGAAACAAACTACGATCAAAAACGGGCGACTCACGAAAGAGCTACTGGAAATCGCCCGGAGCCATGACCACACTCGGACCATCGACACGGTGCTTTATCACCCCTCTTTTCCAGTGGACGTTCGCCACAACGCCAAGATCTTCCGCGAGAAACTGGCGGAGTGGGCCAGCAAGAAGTTGGCTTCCCGTCAAGCATCCGCCCACCCGTGAAGGCCCTAGTGACCGGAGCGGGCGGCTTCCTGGGGGGAGCCATAGCCCGCGCTCTCAAGGACCGGGGAGATGAGGTCAGAGGTTTTTCCCGCGCAGAGCACCCGGAACTGGCAGCTTACGGTATCGAGCAATATCAGGGGGATTTGGTGGATCCCGACGCAGTGGCCGAAGCCGCCAACGGAGTCCACATCGTTTTCCACACCGCCGCAAAGGTAGGGGCGGGAGGCCGGTACGCCGACTTCCACGCTACCAACATCGCCGGCACCGCCAACGTGATTCGCGCCTGCCGCGAGGGCGGCATGCTGGCGCTCGTCCACACTTCCACACCAAGCGTGGTCACCAGTCATAAGGCCCTGGAAAATGCGGATGAATCGGCGAGCTACGCGACGCGCCATAACGGGCACTACAGCCACACCAAAGCAGAAGCCGAGCGTCTTGTCCTCTCTTCTGCCACCGACGAGTTCAAGACCGTAGCGCTCCGTCCCCCCATCATTTGGGGTCCTGGTGACACGTCTCTGCTCCCTCGTATCATTCAGCGAGCGCAAAACGGCTCGCTCCGAAGAATCAGGGGCCGACCAGCCTTCGCGGACATCACCTTCATCAACGACGCGGTACGAGCCCATTTGACCGCTGGGGATCTCCTCCTGGCCGGCGGTCAGGNAGCCCTCCGTATCAACGGCCGCCCGTACTTCGTGAGTGCCGGTACGCCCGTAGAGATCTGGGATTTCCTGAATGGCCTACTCGAGGCCGCCGGTCTCCCGCCGATTCAGAAAACTGTGGGTCTTCGAACCGCACTNGTGGCGGCTTGGTTCTCCGAGAAAACACATACACTCATGCGAAGGCAGGGTGATCCCCGCATGAGCCGCTGGATCGTGCGGCAGCTCGCGACCTCACGTTGGTTCGACATCAGCGCGGCCAAGCAGGATATAGGATACGAGCCGCTGGTGTCCATGGAGGATGGGATGCGCCGCCTGAAGGCGTGGTTCGAAGAACAGGACCGGGCGGAACCGGAGGATNCGGGGAAACCGGAGGACCGGGAGAACCCAGAAGACCCAGAAGAACTGGAAGACCCAGAGGCCCCAGAGGACCCAGACCGGGTGTGAANAGCCACCGACGGTCGGGGNNCCAACGTGCCGAGTCATCTACAGCCAGGGTCCGATGGGAGGCCCGATCGGGCGATCGACCACNTGGCTGACCGCTGGCGTCGTGGTCNAGCATGGGAGCCCGCGCTCGACGACGTGATAGACGTTTGGCGCTTCANTCTCGAGGTCGAGGACGGCGATTGGGCAATCCTGGCTCCCGAAGAAACCCAGACCGCCAATCGAATTGTTGTGGAAGAGAAGCGGGATCNAAAGGCCTCCGCACGGGCTCATCTGCGCCGAATACTCGCTCGTTACCTGGGGACGCTCCCACAAGACGTGCAGTTCACTTACGGAGAGCACGGAAAACCGATGCTCGCCGAGCACGACGATCCCTGTTTCAATCTGTCTCACTCGGGATCTCAGGGGCTCGCCGCCGTGTCCCGGGGAACCCGCATCGGAGTCGACCTTGAGTTCACTCGGGAAGGCAGAGAATTCACTAAGATCGCGGACCGCTTCTTTTCACAAGCCGAGAGTGCCGCACTCCGGGCACTCCCGCCCGAGGCCCGCCCCGGCGCGTTCTACCGAGCTTGGACTCGGAAGGAGGCCTACCTGAAGGCCTGGGGAACGGGACTGAGCTTCGCCTCGAATCGCTTTACCCTCGACTATGTCGGAGAGGGTCCAGGCAACCTCTTGGCCACAGAGATGCCGGAGGACGATGTGTCCCGGTGGCACTTCAAGGACGTTGAGCTGGGCCCGGCCTACACGGGAGCGCTCTGCTTGGAAGGCCCGGAGCGACCGATTCGGTGGTGGGCCATCTGAGACGGACCCACCAGAGAATCATCCGCACGAAATCACCGATTCTACCTTCTATCGTCGGTGGTGTACGGTCGTAATCCCTGTGCTACTCGGCTTTCAACGCGTCGATCGGGTCTACACGTGTCGCGCGCCGGGCCGGTACGAAGGCAGCGAGCAGCGCGACCCCCGAAAGCACCACCGCCACCGCCACGAACGTCACGGGGTCCGTGGGTTGGATCTCGAACAGGAGCCCCGAGAGAAGCCCGGACAACATCATCGAGGCCACGCCTCCCAACACGAGCGCACCGAGCACCAAGCGTGCGCCCTCTCCCATCACCATTCGAAGCACGTCCCCCTCCTCCGCCCCCAACGCGAGACGGATACTGAATTCCTTGGTGCGCTGTGTTACGGAGAACGCCATTACGCCGAGCACGCCGACCCCGGCCACGAGCAAGGCCAGAATCGCGAAAGCGGAAAAGAGCGTTGCGTTCAAACGCCAGGGGGCGATGTCCTCCCTCTGTAGCTCATCCAGCGTGATGACGTTGTCNACCGGCCGCTCCGGGTCCGTCTCATGGATGATGGCCGTTATCTGCCGTACGACCGGCCCCGTCTCCCCGGTCGTACGCACCAGCATGGTCTCGGCGGGNAAACCNCCGCCGCCTGTCACTCCTGCAACACCCCCACGCCTGCGGACGGCCTGACTGGTCGCCTGGTAGATGACATGGACGTCGGCTCGGGCGATCCCCGCGTCCCGAGTGCTCGCGACCACCCCCACCACGCGCTGCCATGGCTGCCACGTGCCGCGCGCGTTCTGCCAGCGGATGCGTCCCCCGACCGGACTCTCACTCCCGAAGTACGCCCTTGAAAGAGACTCGTTAACGACCACGACTGAATCGGTTTCCGGCACGTCTTCCCCGTTGAAGGAGCGCCCGCGAAGAAGTGTTGCTCCCACCGTCCGAAAGTAGTCCGGACTCACGGTGTTGAAGAGCCCCGTGGGGGTCGACGCCTGAAGTTCGTCCAGGCCTTCGACCTCGATCGTGAGGGCCTCAGGCGCCGGGCTCTGAAGCGGCGCCCAGGTGGCGTAAGCCGCACTGCGCACTCCCGGATAACTCCTCATCCGGTCCGCGGCCCCCTCAAACAACGTNTGCTGCTCCTCCGCCGAAAGGGAAGTGAAATTCGGTGACTCCAATGTCACGACGGTCCCAGCTTCGAAGCCCGAATCGACCCCCTGCAACCTCAATAAACTCCTCACCAGGAGGCCAGCGCCGATCAAAAGCGTGAAGGAAAGCGCAAGCTGGCTCACGACCAATAAGCGCTGCAGCTGGCGTCTTGATACCCCGCCCGTGTTCCGCCCGCTAGCCCGGTTCAGGGACATTCCGACCTCGGACGTGAAAGGAAGGCTGGGTGCCCACGCAAGCAGCATCGCGATCCCCGTTCCCACCAAGAGAGTGAACGCGAAGACGGTGCCGTCCATGCCGATCTCTTCGCTACGGATCGTGAAACGGTCGGCGTAGGACACCAGCAGGTCCAAGCCGGCTATGGCAAGGATCAGCCCAAACCCCGCCCCCGCCAACGCCAAGACAAGATTTTCAGTGAAGAGTTGGCGGCGGATGCGCTTCTTGTCGGCGCCCAACGCCGAACGCACAGCCAACTCCCGCTCGCGTCGGATCAAACGGGTCAGCGCCAAGTTCGCCACGTTGGCGCAGGCCAGAAGAAGCACCATGAGCACCGTGCCCATCATGATCAAGAACGTGGGACGCGCGGACTCGGTGAGAACCTCCTGCCATGGGCGAGCGGTGATCTCATAGCCGAACTGCTCCGGATAAGCCTGACTAAACTCATCTTGCAGGCGACGGTTGATCNGGGTCAGTTCGGCTTGGGCCGCCTCGCTGGTGGCGCCGGGGGCGAGTCGTGCGAAAACGTTGGTCATACGATGGGTTCGGGCATCTCGCATGGCCGCGCCGGTATAATGATCGTTCGTGGTGTAGTTCGCGAAGACGTCCGGCTTCCTGCTCCCCGTGTAGTGGCTCCCAGGCTCGAGCACACCCACGACCTCAACGGTCTTCGTCGTCAGCTTGACGGTCTTGCCTACGATTTCAGGGTCGGCCCCGAACATCCGGCTCCAGTAGTCGTGGGTGAAGACCATCACGGGTGGCGCATCCGCGTCGTCGTCACTTGGAATTAAGGTACGTCCATACAGGGGCCGGAGACCGAGGACACCGAAGTAATTGGCCGTCACCAGGCCGCCGACCACACGATGGGGGTCCCCGCGTCCGATCACGCTGAAATCCCAGTCCCCGAACTCGACGAACTCGTCGATCGTCCGGGACGCCGCCCTGTAATCGTCGATCTCGATGAACGAGAACGCCGCGCCGAAAGCCCCGACCGTGTTTGCGGGCTGCTGCACGAACATGATCCGGTCGGCGTCTTGGTACGGTAGCGGCTGCAGTAGCACACCGTTGATGACGCTAAAGATGGCGGTGTTCACCCCGATACCGAGCCCGAGGGTAATCACGAAGGCAGTCGCGTAGGTGCGGCTCTTGTTCAGGCTCCGGAGGGCGTACCTGACTTCGGCGACAAAACTGGACATGCTTTCTCCTTCCCGTTCCCTTTCCAAATTGTCCGTATGAGCCGGGCCCCCTCAGAACCCGCCGTTGGGGTCCAGCGGGCGATCAAGCGACCACCCACCTTGGCAGATTGAGTCACCTCCGGTCAAGGTGCAGGTCGTGGAGGTGCGGGTCGTAAAGGAGCAGGTCGTAGCGCAGCCAACAACTTGAGAGAAATCGTCAAATCGAATCCCCGAGCCGCGGCGCCATCTTGATGCCGGCGCCTTCGATGACATCCGAGAACATCATCTCGAGTAAATACACTCCCACCGCCGTGATCCCCCTACTGGCGGCCTCGATGTTCGTCATCTCCGGGTGCGGAGGGGGTGANGCGCCGGCCTCGGGTGGGAGCGAAACCACACCCCCCGCGACTGTCCAGTCTGCACTGCCCGAGGTGGAGATCGACCTCGACGAGTTTGTGGTCTTGATGGACGCCCGTCTGCCAACCGGTCCAATGACTCTGAGGCTTGCGAACCGGGGGTTTGAGGAACACAACCTCGCATTTTTTGTTCTCGAATCCGACTCAATCGTCTGGGAAACCGATGGCCGCCTGAACCCAGGGGAGAGGCGATCCGTCACACTCGACCTCGCAGCGGGTGAATACAGGGCCGTCTGCAATTTTTCCGACCATGAAGATCGGGGCATGATCGTGGAGTTCCGGGCCCAGGAAAATACTCCGAGTGGGGACGGCACCGACGGCTAGCTGCGGCTCAGCCGTCCGGCCCACGAAGAGCACCGGCCATCTCGAGCAGGGACTCGATCATCCCCTCGTCGCCATAGATCTCGGGTACTCCGGAAACCCGTAGGCCCGCGGAACGCGCCGCATCAGCGGTTGTCGGTCCAACACAGAAGATCTGTACGCCGTCGAGATCCACACCGGACGAATAAAGCGACTTCGCCGCCGAGGGGCTGTACAGAAGGACGGCATCCACTCCGCTCCGAAACGCGTCCAACGCGGCGTCGTTAGGCGGCTGTAGCAGCGTATCGTAAACGTGGAGGGTGTGGACTTCCAAACCCGCTTGAGTCAATCCGTCGGAGACCTCATCGACCGCCAGCGTTCCGCAAGGGAAGAGCACGCGCTCCCCACTCTTCCCCTCAGCTGCGATCGCCTTCACGAGAGCTCTGGCTCGATACTCCCCAGGGATCAGGTCGGCACGCACCCCCACCGCTTCGAGGCAGGCTGCGGTCTTCGGACCGACGGCAGCGATCCGGGCCGTCCCGAAGAATCGGGCGTCGAGACCCTGACGTTCCAGTTGACGCACGAGTCCCTCGACCCCGTGGAGCGACGTGAACACCATCCAATCGTGGTCAGAACGGGGACCCGGGAGATCCGCCTCGAGATACTCGATGCGGATAAGCGGCGAATCGATCACGTGTGCCCCGAGACCTCGAAGCTTCGAAATCACCTGTCTGCTCGCGGAAGATGGTCGAGTCACGACCACGTGGCGACCGACCAGCGGCCCGAAGCCCGCAGCCGGCGCATTAACGTCGAGTCGGGGCAACCCAGCGCCCGGACCCACGACCAGCACCATGGGAGCCCGTAGACCTTCGTCGTGGACGACGTCCGNAATGGTCGCGAGGGTCCCTCGCACCTGACGCTCTCCGGGGAGCGTCCCCTCTTGAATGACCGCAGCGGGGGTCGCACCCTCGCGGCCCGCAGCGATGAGGCCCTTCACGACCTCCTCTAGCCGAGCACCGCCCATCAGCACCACCGCAGTGTCCATCTCGGCCATCGCGGCGTATGGAAGCTCGCGGGCCGGAAGACCCTTTCCGACACTCGGCGTCACCAAACTCACTGTGCTCGCTTTTCCGCGCAGCGTAAGCGGAATACCCGCGCCGGTCGGCACACCGATCGCGCTACTCACGCCCGGCACCACCTCACAGGGGACGCCGGCCAGATAGCAGGCCTCAATCTCTTCCCACCCCCGGCCATAGACGAAGGGATCGCCACCCTTCAGACGGACGACCTCCTTTCCGGCCCTGGCCCGCTCGATCAGAAGATCGTGGATCTGATCCTGGGGCAACGTGTGCTGACCGGGCGTCTTAAAGACATCGATCAGCTCTGCATCGGGCCTCGTGAAGGTCAGGAGTTCGGCGCCGACGAGCCGATCATACACGACCACATCCGCCCGCTCTAGAAGCGCGCGGCCGCGAACTGTGATCAGTCCCGCGTCCCCCGGCCCAGCACCGACCAGCCACACCCGACCGGTCAAGGGACTAGGAGGGTGATCGGAGAGCGGAGTGGGCGGAAGGCAATCCCGCTCGCAAAGGCACATACGTCGACCCGGGCAAGCGTACCTGGCCCCCACCTCCGCGGTTCGAGCGTGGGTGCGTGAGAGAATCGAGCGTGAGCGAGGCCAACTCCGGCCACTCCAATATCGGCGGAAGGATAGTCAGGTTCTCCGTCACACACCCAAGCCCTGAAGACGGTCGAGGTTCGATCAAGGCACGGGCAATATCGACGTCGACGTGTGGACCACCCCCCATGAGAAGAGGAGCAGCCACGACCGGGACGCCGCGGAGTGACCTGGCGACGTCCGCAACGTGTGGAGATTCATCGAGAAACGCGGTGAGAATCTCAATCTGCGGAAAAGCGAGAGCCAGTTCGTCCCGAACCCACCGGGCCACATCCCCACTCGAACGGACACGTGTTGTCCCGTGCCCCACGAGCAGAACCACCGGATTCAGTCCGCGTCGTCTCATGCCCGTCACCGCCTCGCCCACCTTGTTCGCCACAACGTGAGGAAACGCTGGAAGGGTGCCGACCGGAGGAGCGATAACGAACGAACGCGACGGATCTCCTTTCGCCCATTCTTCCGGCAGGCGCCGGCGGGCATAGTATCCGCTGCTCGCCATGACAGGCACTACCACGGGGCCCTGCCCCCGCAAGCTCCGGGCAGCCTCTACAAAGCTCGGTGTACCCTTCCAAAACGCACACCCGAAGCGGACGCCGGGTCGCCGTGCCCTCAGGGCCTCGGCCAACTCCAGGTGCCTCCGATTGGCCTCCGAGCCGTCTCCGGCGCCGTGCCCCGCGAGAATCACGGTCATTTGATGGAGGCAGATCCTAGGCGGATCTGATGAGTTCATCCAGATTCCACTCCCCATCGCCCACCACCTTCATGTGGACCGTCAGCGGCCCCCGCGTGTGACCGACTCTTTCAAACTCGATGGAGACCTCGCCGTAGAGGCCCGCCAAGACGTTTTCGAGTTCAGGCGTAATCTCTTCGAAGGCCGCTTCGGTCGACGGCACTGCAAGACGATCCGTAAAACGAAAGGCGATCTCACGCGTCGCGAACCGCACGGGGTTGTCGGTGGCTGTATCCTGCTGCAGAGCTGCAGCCGCCGCGAACACGCCCACGATCGCCTCCCGGAGCCGCTCGTCCAGGGTCCCCGACCCTTCGCGCTTCAATTCGTATTCGAGCCCGATACGGCCACCCGCTTCGTCTGTGCGCAGGTGCCACTCATGAGCGACCAGAAGTACTCCGGGCCCATCCGGGACATGTGTGTAATCGTGCACATCGATAAGTGTCCCTGGGATGCGGCTCTCCTGAATCCAACGGTGAAACACTTCGATCATCCGGGCCCGGTCGAACGTGTCCTGATCCTCGACGAAGACCTTTACCCCAAGCCTCTGGGGCGCCGCAACGACCCTGGACCCGACCTCTGGAGCCGCCTGGATGCTCATACCGACACCACGTCGGCAGTCCGAACATGGTAGGAGTGGGCAGCCTCGATAAAGAGTTGGGCCTCTTCAATCCGTTGGCGAGCCGTCGCCGGGGTAGCCTCGAACCCGTTGTCGTTCTCGCCGTGGACGCGGAACAGATAGTTCCCGAACTTTCCTCCGGCGTAGGGATCGTGGAATAGTCCTGGGTCGAAGAGATGGGTCTTGAATGCGGCCACCACGTCGTCGGGTGCTTCACCGAGACCCACCTCCTTCTCGCGTGCCAGGCTTCTCGCCGCGATCAGCATCGCGCGATAGGCGATATCGGCGGCGCCGGATGAGTCNCCTTGATCCAGCCGATCCTGAGCCTCGAAGACCTCGCGCTCGCTGGCCTGAAGGCCGAACTCGACCGGTGAGACGACCTGACCCGCACATTCACCGATGCCCATGTCGCCCAGTGTGAACTCTCGCGGATCTCCCCAATTCGAGTAGAAGCTGCGATCCTCCTCGTACAGGGGCACTTCGACCAGATCCTGCAGAAGGGTCCTGAGGCTGGCCTTGCCAACACGGGTGACGAAGGCCTGAAAGCCCTCTTCCCCTTCGCGCTCATCGACGTAATACTGGGTTATCCTGTCAGTGGCGGCCGGGATGTTCCGCCCCGGCACCGCGACGATAGCGAGCCCGTACGATCCGGCGTTCTCGGCCCATTGGCCTCCTAGCACGACTTGGAAGTGAGGCACGTTGTATCCGTTGCGCTTGCGGCTCACACCCCAGAAACCGATGTCCGCCATGTGATGCTGCCCGCAACTGTTGAAGCACCCGCTGATCTTGATACGCAACCCCCGAACTACCTCCTCCATTTCCCCTCTGCGCTCCTCCAGATGTTCAATGAGAGTCCGCGCCAAACCCCGCGACGAAGAGATACCGAGCTTGCACGTGTCGGTCCCGGGGCACGCCGTAATGTCGGTGAGCGTTTCCGCCCGCGGCATCGCGAGAGCGAGCTCGTCCAAGGCCTCGTGCAGGGCGGGAAGATCGCTCTCACGTACCCAGCGGAGAGCCATGTTTTGCTCCACCGTCATGCGGACCGCGTCGCCTGTAAAACGCCGCGCCAAATCCGCGAGGCCGCGAATCTGATCGGCCGTGATGTCGCCGAGAGGCAGGTAGACCATGACTACCTTGTAACCCGGCTGCCTCTGTGGCGTCACGTTGGTGGCGAGCCATTCCTCCAACTCGGGACTCGCCGTGGCTTTGTCCTGCTTTTCGATCTGCCAAAGCGGNCCGTCGTGACCCTCGTGAACATCGTCGAGGTAGGCAGTCCAGCGGGGATCTTCCGAAAGCCCCTCGCGGTCCTCCAGGACCAGGCGCCGGAACTCCTCGATGCCGAGCTTGGCTACCAGGAACTTCAAGCGCGCGCGGGACCGCACATCCTTCTCCCCCAGACGGGCGAACACTCGCGAAATAGACTGACAGATCGGAAGCAGCTCCTCTTCGGGCAGAAACTCGTCGAATAGTTCCGCCTGGTGGGGAACGGCGCCCAGACCACCACCGACATAGAATTCGAATCCGCGCTGCTCTACTCCATCTACCTCCCGAACCCGGGCGATTCCACCGAAGTCGTGCATCTTGACGAGTCCGCAGGGACGGTCTGCACATCCCGAAAAAGCCGGCTTCGCCTTTCTTCCGAACTCTTGAGCATCCGGGTGTCCGAGAAGGAAGTCGCTGACGGCTGCCGCGTAGGGGGTGACATCGAATGTCTGAGTCGGGCAGACCCCGGAAAGGTGGCAAGCCGTAACGTTTCTCACGACGTTCCCGCAGGCCTCATGCGTCGTGATCCCCACCGCACCGAGCCGCCGCATCAGATCCGGGGTTTCTTCGAGATGCACGAAGTGCAACTGGATGTCCTGCCGAGTCGTCACGTGTAGGATCGCGTCCGCATACTCCTCAGAGACCTCTGCCATTACGTCCATCTGATCGGCCGTGAGAGCACCGAACGGATTCTTGATGCGGACCATGCCGGGCGCATCCCACAACGTTCCCGGCCCCTTGGTGAGCTCGGCGTTCGGAAACACGAGCTCCCTCGAAGTCACCCCATCGTGGCGCTGGCCATTGTCGTACCGCTGGCCGTATACGCCCCGGCGCAAACGCATCTCCGCAAATACCTCATCGGTGAGCTTTCCCGCCCGCTTCTGCTCAATCTGCCCCTCGAAGGCATCGATCTCACGCGAAAGCTTGTCGCCGAGACGTGATCCGAGCCTTTCCTTCCACTGCCGTGTTTCCGATGCCCCGGGCTTGCCGTTCGTAGTCACCAAGTTCCCTTTTTTCAGTCCCATTCTATAATATAAGAGTCCGGGTCGCCCGCTGGCGACCCGGACCANTGTTCGACAGCGGCCCTAATATGGGGCCCTACGTCAGGCCGTGTATACCGCACTCCAGACGTTCAATCCCCCTCCACCGACCGGCCCGCTCATGCTCCTCTTCGGAAACGGGCGTAGTCAGAGGTTGGTCGCCGAGGCTCTGGTAGCCGAGGTCGTGAAGCGGGTTGTAGGAAATGTCGTTCGCGCGGATGAAGGACCAAACCTCATCGGACGACCAAGAGGCCACGGGATTAACTTTGATGCGATCCCCAATCTCCACGTGGGCAAGACTTGCACGGCTGTCCGACTGATCACGCCGGCGCCCGGTGATCCATCCCTCCACACCACGGAGTGCGCGCTTCATGGGCTCCACCCGCGTGAGGCGATGAAAGAGTTCCAAATCACGTTTCCATAGCTGCTCCCCGTACTTCTCCTCGAACGCCTCACGTGACGCGGCGGGCCGGTAGACCCGCACATTGAGGCCGTAGTGTGCCTTCACCCGTTCGGCATGCTCCAAAGTCTCCGGGAAGTGGTACAGCGTGTCCACGAACGCAACGGGCACCTCGGGAGCGATCTCGGCCAGTGAGTGAAGATTCACCATTCCCGTCGGCCCGAACGAAGAAGCCACGATCAGGCGCCCCGGTGTTACGTTCTCGACAGCCCATCGAATGGCGTCCGCAGGATGTGCTCCTTCGAACTGTTCGTTGAGCCGTCTTACGTCCTCGATACCCGCGGTTGCCGCAGTCATCTGCTACCTTCCGATTTTGATTTAAACATGCCTTTTTTCCTAGATCTGAGACCCAAAAAAGGCCGCCGGTAGAAAACCCGGTGGCCTCTCGATCTTGGAAATAATATCCACAAAAAAAGCCACCGAATGTCTCCGGTGGCGTTTCAGGGATCTGGTCGTCTCTAGATTACACGACGTCCCCCCGACACCCCACCGGGCTCGGACAAGAACATCGGCAACAACAACTATTGAGTATCATGCTCGCGTCTTTATCAGGCATATTCGCTTTCCTGCTCATTATCTAACCTACAACGCTAATCGCCGGACGTCCCCTGTCAAGAGAGGNNCTGNCAATNCACCCNCCNAATCGGCCAAGGCNCAGACGGATTTCCGTCAGGGCAAGTGCCGTGAAATCAAGGTCAGCATCCGGCCGGCCGNAATAGAAACAGTCCTTCCTGTGTACTGCTCACGATGAGAGTTCCGCTCTCGAAAAACGGGTAAGCCGTCCATGCACCCGCCAGCGTCGACGGATTTTCCCCGTACGGAGTCGTNTCGAAGAAGCCGATCTCTTCCGGACTCTCCGGATTGCTGATGTCCAGGATCCCCAGGCCAGCTTGGTAGTTGGCCTGGTACATCCGGTCCCCCTTGATGTACAAGTTGTGATCCGTCGCCGTCGTGGACCCAAAGTGCTCGGCCACCAGCACCGGATCATCCAACTCGGCCACATCCCACACGAGTGTGCGGGTACGCTGGGCCAGTCCCGTGAGCTCGTCGAGCTCGTCGTTCATGTAGTAATACCGCTGATCCTCGGTCAGCCACCCCTGATGGATATAGGCCATGCCGGGATAGGTCGCCGCTGCGATCGGCACNGGATCGTCCTTATCGGTGACGTCCACGATCCGCAGTGCTGTCTCGTTGGACGCGAAACAAATCTGACGTNCCTGAAAATCNTCGTCGGGCCCGGTGTATTCCACACACTGAGCGTCGTGGGTCCGACCCGCCCAAACGAGACCCTCTGTATCGGTGTAACATCCCGCGAACGTCGGAGTGGTCGGGTTCCTAATATCGACCATGTGGAGACCTCCACCGCAGGTGTCACCCCCACCCGACGCTCCGACCGGGAACGCGAATCCACTCTGCGTATCGATAACGAGATTGTGGGCGGAGGCGATGCCATCGTAGCGCGCGTCGGCCGTGAGGGTCACCGGGAATGCACTCACGCCCCGGAGTCTTCGGAGGTCGAACACCGGCATGCCCGTGCTGTCGGCTCCGATGAAAAACGCGTGATCCGCATAGACCTTGATGTCCTGCGCTGTGCCATCTTCGACCGCCAACAGACCGACATATACGGGGCGGGAGGGGTCCGTGACATCGACCATAGAGGCCCCTCCGATCCGCCCGACGAGGGCATACTCACGGCTTGTCTCAGGATCCGTCCATCCCCACACGTCGGTAACGCCCCCAGCCAGAACCTGACTGCCAGCCGTCAGGCCCAACTCCGTGAGAGGGAGGAACGCAAGCAGATCGACCTCGTTGCACTCGAACTGACCGGCCTGACCGTCGGTACACAGCACTTCACCGCCCGTTATCATCGGAAGTTCCGAGGAAAGACTCAGCCATTCGCCCTCGACGCCCCACCGTCCATTCGCTGGTCTCGAAAAGATGGCGACGCGACCCATTCCACCATCGGCACCGGGAGCCCCTGCGACCGCGACGTCAGGACCAATCGCCACGCTCGAGCCGAGGGCGAACCCCGGCTCGCCGCCTTGCACTGAAAAGATCTCGACCGCCTGCCAGACGTCTCCCCTACGGTTGCGCACAAACCGATGAATCCCCCCACGACCCTCATCGGTCCCGGGCGCACCGACCAACATTTCGTTTTCTCGGAAGGCGAACGAGGATCCAAAACGATCGCCGACCTCACGCATTCTCGGCGCTATTCGGTCCTGCTCCATCCAGGTTTCGCGTGTGTCGTCCCAGGTGAACTCCACAACTATGCCGCGCGACTCAGACGTTCCAGGGTGGCCGATCAACACTACCTCGCCATCGATCGCAACCGCAGTGCCAAACCCACTGTTGGGAAACGGGCTGGGGGCTGCAATGAGCGCAGCCTCACGCCAATCGCCCGAAAGACGATCACGGGAAAAGACATATGCCGCGCCCGATCTCCCATGCTGAGGTGCGCCCACGATGGCCACATCGCCGCTTATGCCGAGCGAAACTCCGAACCCGTCGTAAGGCTCCGGCTCAGAACGCTCAAAACGTGCCCGCTCGATCCATGAGCCGGAATCGAAGCTTCGCTCGTACACAACAGCGCCGCCGAACTCCCCGATGGAGGCCACCAACACGCGGTCCCCATCGGAAGCGACGGTTCGCAAGGGTGGCTGCAGGACCCCTGTCAATGCCTCATAATTCCATTCGGGCTCACCACCGTCGGGAGCCGTCCCCAGTTCCAGGCTCTCGAGGTTGCTCCAAGCACGAAGTGCGTTCTGCTGGAACACGTGGGCGCCCCACCGCACATCCGCATCGGCGGCCGCCACGAACAGCATATCCCCAGAAACAGCGATGGACGGGCTCAGCCCTTCACCGTTCGACGTTCTGGCTAACGCGCCGAGCTGATCCATCACCTGCCAACCACCATCGATGTCCCGTCCGTAGACGAGGGCGGCGCCCGGTCCCTGCCCGTAGGTCGGCTTGAGGACAATGATATCGTCACCGACGACGCCAACCGCACTACCGTAGCCGCCTTGGGCGGTGAGGGGGCTGAAAACGATGGCTGGAAGTAGGACCGCGAGTAAAAAAGGGCGGGACGTCATGGTCATACGAGTCATCCGGTTGCGGTGCAAACGTCCTAGCATATTGAACCAAACGGGGGCGGAGATCAACACGGGCACACATCGAACTTCCAGCGGAGAAGCGCAAAATAGGCGTCCGCCTGACGGCGGTGGCGGAGCTGGATTAGACCCGGCTTCTTCAGCCCTCCACTTCGATTGTCGTGAAGGCGATGGCGAAGGGACAGATCCCAACCGGAATCGTGACGTCGATCTCGAACGAGCCGTCGAGCCTGTTGGCCGTTGAAGGGTTCACGCAGTCAGCCGTCAACGTATAGAGTCTCCCTGCTTCATCGAATGCGATGCCGGAGGTGCCGACTCCTCCGGGTTTCAAGGCCTGAGCGGGTTCCCGGATGAAAGCGTCTAGGCTCGTGTCCCAAACCGCAACCCCGTATGAGAAGGCGCCCACGAACGCCCTGGCGGACGGACCGAGCGCCAGGCTTCCAGGGAAGTCACCGAACCCAGGGTGATGCTCCACCTCGGTCAGGCTGGTCAAGTTCACCACCGAGAGGGATCCGTTCTCCGACAAGAACGTCCCCGAGTGCACGATGTAGAGCCTTCCGTCGCTGCCTACGCCGCCCGCTGCGACGTTCTCACCGCTCAACTGAATGGTCGAGGTAACCGCAAGACTCTCAATGTCAATCACCGATACGGTCGCCGGGCCATCGGGAGTAAAAGCGTCGAGCTCGGCGTTCACCACGAAAGCCCGCCCACCCTCGACCACGACCGCTTGCGGGTACCGGCCCACCGCAATGTCGCTCCCACGAGTGCCCGCGAGAACGTTGACCGGTGTGACCGAGTTGAGATCGGAGTTCGCGGCCAGAACGATGGAATCGTTCAAGAAAGCGACACCCGTCGCACCGGATCCCGCGGGAAGTCCAACCGTCCTTAGAACAACCCCCTCCTTCAGGTCCACGACGGCCAGGGCGGGAACGAAGCCGAGGGGAACGGCGGCCAACTCGCCACGCACCGCTAGCGTGACAGGGCTACCAGCAGGCGCTAGGCCGACAGTCCGAGTCTGCGTCGGGTCTTGAACCTCGAAGATGGTGAGGCTCAAGTCCACGCTCCCCAATACCACACCGACTTCTGCCATCACCGCCGGGAGCGGGTCAGTGGTCTCCTCGGGCACGGGAGAAACGGCGTCGCCACAAGCCACCAGTGATAAGGCCCCCAGAAGTAGAGCGCTCTCCTTTATTTCGAATCCTCCGGTAAGTGACTAAAAACTCGGACCGACCCGGAACTCCACACGGAGCGTCCGACCCGGATTGGGATAGGCGAAGATCAGAGTCTCGGTGACGTTGAAGAGACGTTCGATCCTCAGACGGCTTTCCGCGCTCCAAGCTCCTAGGAGCCAGCGGCGTCCCACGTCGAATTCCGTCGCCCAGAATCCGTCTAGCTCGTTCAGGGGTGCAGGCACGGGGAAGCGAGCCCCGGTCCAACGGGAAGCCAAACGAAACGACCACGCGCCACGTTGCCATCCAGCGCTGACCGTAACCCCGTGACGCGGGCGGTATGCCACCTGGACGTCATCGGACCCGGGCCGGTCGTAGGTAGTACGGTTGAGGGTGAAGCTCCCACCGACCGCGAAGCCCGCGAAGAGGGCCTCCAGCCGGGCCTCCCCCCCCGACCTCCGCACTGATGTGTTCCGAGGACTCCAAACGAAGCGGAAGTCCGGAAGCCACACGATCATCCCCTTTATGTCGCCCCGGTACGCCTCCGCGGACCCCTGTACGTCGGCCCCGAACACTTGCCCAGCCCACGACAACCGAGCGGCCATCTCTGAGGGTACACGTTCTGCCTGGAGGTCGGGATTGGGCTCGACACCCACGCCCTCTCTGAAGAACTGGTCTCCGAGCGTCGGAGGGCTGAACGCACTGCGGTGTGCCACGCGCACATAGAGGCGACCGAAAGGAACGTTGAGCGCGAACTCGTGGCTCGCATACCACCGATCGGTCCGCCCGACCCAGTGCCCGCGGATGGAGGTCGACACCGACCACGCCCCAGCCGTGGGCGACCATGTGCCCGACGCACGCAACCCCAGATCCGTTCGCCGGGGGGGAGCACCCGAGGTCAACGCGTCGGATTCCACACTCTGCACGTCCACATCGACTCCACCGGACAGCGCCCGAAGTACTCCGATTCCGGGGATTTCCCCGTCGACCGACGCCCCGAAAGCCCCGAGGACGGTGCGATCGTTATACGCGAGCCCAAACGGCGGATCGGAGTCCTGGAAACGAGTTGTCTGCCGAGTGGCGAAGCCGCGCGCACTCAACGATCTCCCCCCCGAATCTCCAACATTCCAACCGATGGATGTCCGTATGCGTCCGAGATCTTGGCGCGCATCTGGTGACGGTGCGAAACTCCGCCCCGGCAGGCCCCTTTCGAGGGTTTCGATTCCTCCGGTCGCGCTCAGCTCACCCTGCCCCAAGGGACCCGACCAACCGGTGCTCGCGCTCCACGACATGAGATCAGCGTTGCGGCGGTAGATCTCTCCACCTCCCGCCTCGGCCGGGATGGTGAAGCCGAACCCACCGTCGAGTCCCCAGCCCTCCACTCGTCCCACCCAGCGGCCGTGCCACAGCGCCCGACCGCCTCCGACGTCTAGCCCGAGCTGCCCGAGCGACCCCGCCCAGGCGGACAAGTACCAGGGATCCGAGTCAGCCGAGGACTCCAGCAGGATTACTCCGGCGGCCGCCCGGGGTCCGAAGCGAGCGGAGAGCGCGCCCGGTAGAACCGTCGCGCTCATAAGACTCCGGGCTGAGACGCTAGAGAGATCGGCCTCGCCGGTGATGGGGTCGTTGAGTGGGATGCCGTCCAGAAGCACGAGGACCGCGTCCGGATTAGAGCCCCGCACGCTGACACTCTGGGGGCCGCCCCTTGTCTGTTCCTGGATCACGACGCCGGGAACGGCTCGGAGGGCATCCCCCGCCGTCCGGGCACCTGACGCCACGATCGCGGCGCGTGAAAGGACGACCCCTCCGGAGGCCGCAACCGCAGCTGTAGCCGTGATCCCGACGAGCTCGAAGGCTACCGGTGTGAGTTCCACAGTAACACGGGTGACATTACCGTTCCGGACCTCAACGTCCCGGTAGCTGCGGCCGTACCCTAGCCGGCTGAACGATACCCGATAGGATCCTGGCTCGAGACCTCTCAGCAGCAAGCTGCCGGACGCGTCGGTCGACGTTCTCCAGGAGCCCGGCTCGACGAGGACTTCGACCGCGCCGA
>PAUA01000013.1 GCA_002712565.1 Gemmatimonadota bacterium
GAGGAGCTTTCAGTCGGAGCGGGTAAGATAATTCACCCCTTACGAGTAGCGGTGACGGGCCGCGAGGTGAGTCCGGGGATTTTCGACGTGTTGGCGTTCCTTGGGAGGCGCACCGTGCTGTCTCGACTCGACGACGCCATTGCCCGCTTGGAAGACAGCTGACGAATTTTCCGATGGCCAACACCTTCATGCATTGCTTGACGAGGTGGATTGGCGCCCATTAGGATAGCCTCCCGATAAAATCAACGCTCTGTTAAATTCAGGAACAAGTGTTTATCCTGTAACTAGGTAGATGCTTGGAAAGCCTTGAGCAGAGCTAACCGTCGGAGTTCCGGATGGAGCAGAGCATCACAGAAATTGAGAGGAAGATTCTCGACTTCATGGTGCATTACCTTCGGAGCAACACGTTCCAGCCCTCCATTCGTGAAATCGGCGAGCGGTTCGGCATCAAGAGCACAAAGACCGTCTCCGAGCACCTGCAAGCGCTAGCCGACAAGGGCTTCGTTGAGCGCGATTCCTCCCGGTCGAGGGGGGTAAAGATCCTCGGCGTCGATCTTAGTGCGCAAACGGTATCCATACCTTGCTACCACGAGCTTCCTCAGGGTCGTGGTGGTCTGAGAACCGAGCAGGCCGAGATGCATCTGACCGTCGACCGCCGACTCGCTGGATCGAAGGGATCATTCTTCGTCCGTGCCGGCGGGGAGGTGCTAGCCTCTCACGGCATCAGCGAGGGTGATTACCTGCTGGTCGAACCGGTGTCGGTCGGGGAGTTGGTCGAGAGGTCGGTCGTTGTGGCTCGCGTCAAGGATGGCCCGTCCTTCTATGAGTTCTCGAAGAACGGGAAAGCTATCTACTTGACGCCCACCGAAGGCGACGAGCCCGCCACAGCCATCGAGGATCCCGATGGACTACATCTCATCGGGCGAGTGGTCGCGCTGTACCGCCGTTTCGACGGCGCTTCGATTCTGGTCAGTACGACGGCCCACTGAGTCGGCCACCGCTCTGATGGAGAGCGAAACGACGAGGGATGTTCAGTGGATGACCCGCGCTCTGGAGATGGCCGAATTGGCCAGTTCCAGAGGAGAGGTCCCCGTCGGTGCCGTACTCACCAAGGACGACGTGATCGTGGCGGAGGGGCACAACCTCACGGTCACCGACAATGATCCGACCGCTCACGCGGAAGTAGTGGTCATCCGAGAAGCTGCTCAGACGCTCGGTAACTGGCGACTCACTGACTGCACGCTCTACGTGACATTGGAACCTTGTGCGATGTGCGCGGGTGCTTTGGTATTATCTCGACTGAAGCGGCTTGTCTTTGGGGCCTCTGATCCCAAAGCGGGCATGGCGGGAAGTCTGGAGAATCTGGTGCAAGACGAACGCCTGAACCACAGGATCGAAGTGACAGGTGGAACGCTTGCTGATGAGGCGGGCGATCTTCTTCAAGGCTTTTTCCGGGCGCGCCGTGGATCGTGAACCGAATCGAGCACTAGGCCACTTCAGTGTCACGGTGGCGGGGTGTCTTCTCCTTACGGCTTGCCGGACCGTCGGTCTCCCCGCCCCACCCATCACGATAACCGCGGCTGCGGTTCCGGTCGTTGAAACTCCTGAGGTTGTCGAGGCTCCTGCCGTTGGGGCTCCTGACCCTGTCGAGGTTCTCGGCGCCGGTAGGGCGGTGGCTGGTTCGATACCCGACCCGGTCTCAGAGACCCGAGGGCTCTGGGTCGTCCGGTCCACGTTGGTCCATCCCGACTCCGTGCGGGCCATGGTGGCCAGGGCGGCGGACGCGGGCTTCAATACGCTGCTCGTTCAGGTGCGGGGCAGGGGGGACGCCTACTACTCGGGTGGGATCGAACCCCGAGCCGATGGGATCCAGGGTGGCCCGACTTTCGATCCGCTGGCCTTGACCGTTCGAGAGGCACACGCGCGGGGCATCGAGGTCCACGCCTGGATGAACGTACACCTGATTTCCAGCGCCTCGGTGATCTCTTCCGAGCCCACACATCTGGTCAATGAGCGGCCGGAACTCCTTGCGGTCCCTCGAGAACTCGCCGGGGAACTGTATGACGTGGATCCAGCCTCTCCTAGATATGTCGAGCGCCTGGTGGAGCACGCCTTGGCCAACCGGGGCCAGGTCGAGGGGCTGTACTCGAGCCCGTCCGCTCCGGAGATCAAAGAGCGAGTGTTCTCGGTCGCTACGGACCTCGTGGAACGATACGAGATCGACGGCATCCATCTGGACTACGTCCGGTATCCGCGCGGAGACTTCGACTACTCACGAGGTGCGACGGCCCGGTTCCGTACGTGGATCGAGGAACGAATTACGGATGATCAGCGTGCCGAATTCACGGTCGCCCGCGAACGAGGTCCGTTCGCGTTGGTTGAGGCGTTCCCTGACGCCTGGGCCGATTTTCGCAGGGATCAGATCACGGATCTGGTCGAACGAATCTATGTGGGCGTAAAACGTAAGCGGCCAGAGGCGCTCGTTTCAGCTGCTGTTTTTCCTGACGCTCGCGAGTCGTTCGTTCATTTATCCCAGGATTGGGAGGGATGGCTCCGGAAGGGGATCGTGGATGTTGTGGCGCCGATGGCCTACAACCCGAGCGATGGCTTGTTCGATGAAGCGATCTCCAAGGCCGCGGGGGTTGTGGGACCCAAACGAGTCTGGGCTGGCGTGGGCGTATATCTGACGAGCTACGAGGGGACCCTGAGCAAGATCGAGATCGCCAAACGCCTGGGAGTGCGGGGCTTCATGCTCTTCTCATACGACTGGTCAGTGGCGTACGGAGCGGCGGACGGAGACCAGCCGTTTCTCGAGCGGGTGGGCCGTGGATCTGAGGCGTTGAGGGACTGAGCTAGGAGCCGGGCTAGCAACCAAGCTGGGGACTAGGCTTCCGACCCCTCCGAGATGGAGGTACCGAACAACTTCAAGCCTCCCGCGAGAATCGCGATCGAGGCGAAGAGAGCGATCCAGACCGGCAGGCCCAAGGCGGTGCCGATGTCGCCCACCACCATCGCGACGAGCGCTACCCCAAAGGCATAAGGCAGTTGTGTCTTCACGTGGTCGACGTGATCACACGCCGCCGCCGTCGAGCTGAGCACCGTGGTGTCCGAGATCGGTGAACAATGGTCTCCGAAGATGGCTCCCGCGAGGGCCGAGCTGATGGCTCCCATCAGGATCGAGTATCCTCCGCCGATACCGAAACCCTCTGCTCCGCCCAGGGTCACCGTCAGCGGGATGATCAGCGGAATCATGATGGCCATGGTCGCCCAGGACGTGCCTGTAGCGAACGCCATAGCGGCTGAAGTCAGGAACACGAGTACGGGGATGACCGAAAGCGGCAGCGCGTCGTTCATGATTTGTGCGACGTACTGAGCAGTGCTCAGATCCTCCGTCACCTGGCCGAGAGACCACGCCAGCGTGAGGATGATCATTGCCAGGAACGTGGCTTTCATGCCGGTTACCCATGCGTTGAGCGATTCCTGGACCGTCAGAATGCGCTGCACCACCGAAAGTGCGATTCCCACGATGCATCCTGCGGCGGATCCCCAAAGAAGCGTTACGAAGGGGTCGGCCGCGCCGAAGATGTTCATCAGGGAGGCGTCCGCACCCGCAGCGGTACGCCCGGTCGTATAGAGCCCTCCGAGGACGACCAGCACGACAGTGATGATCGGAATCGCCGCGTTGTACCATCGGGGCGTCACCCCCGCCGGGGGTGCCATCTGTGGATCGGATGTGTCCACCGCGAGCTGAGCGCCGGGCCGATTGAGGCCCTGGCCGGAAACCGCACGCCGCTCCGCGGCGGCCATCGGTCCGAAGTCTCGGTTCATTACCGATGTGAGCAACACGAACGCCAGGGCCAGAAGGGCATAGAAGCGGTAGGGGATCGTGCTGATGAATACCGCGAACGGACTGATCGACGTCAGCGTCGCGGCCAGTGCGGGATCGACACCGGGCTGCTGGGCCGCAACGCTCAGGCCGTCCCCGATCAGCGAAATTTCGTATCCTACCCAGGTCGAGATCGGGACCAAAGCGGCGACGGGAGCAGCAGTCGAGTCGACGATGTAGGCGAGTTTTTCACGTGAGATCTTTAGGCGGTCCGTGATCGGACGCATGGTGTTTCCGACGATCAGCGTATTGGCGTAGTCGTCGAAGAATATGGCCAGGCCGGCGATCCACGTGGCGACCTTGCCACGCCGGCTCGTGCTTGCGAAGGGGCTTACGGCATCGACGATGCCCTGTGTGCCGCCGTTCCTCGAAATGATCCCAACGAGGCCGCCGAGCAGGAGTGAGAACACCATGATTTGGGTATGTCCGCCCTCCACGTCCCCGAGCGTGGGTACAGCGTACATGTCGATGGTGCGCCAGAGCGCGGAGAGGGGATTGTATCCGGCCACCGCCAATGCGCCCAGCCAGACGCCGGCCAGAAGTGCGGTAATCACCTCCTTGAAGATCAACGCCAGCAGGATCGCCAGAATAGGAGGCGCGAGGGAGAACCAGCCCGGCGCGTACGGACGTGACAGCTCTTCACTCACCTGACCGATTCGGACCGTGAGCGGGAGCCCGTTCCGGGCTGATACCACAAGGTCGCTCACCGTGGTGGTTCCGCCGGCTGTGAGGGAGCCGGACCCCAGGACCGTACCCTGCGCGTCCCGTACGTCGTAGTCGAGGGTGGGGCCGTCAACGCCCTGGACCTCGAGTGTGAAAGGCACCCCCCCCATGATCACCTTGGGAGCATCGATGACTTGGGGAGCGCCAGGGCCGTCCTGGGCCAACAAGGCGAGGGGACGAAGGCCCCAGATCGCGATCATCAAACCCAAAGCGACCATCAGTGCGCATTTCGGGCAGGTTGGAGGCGCGGTGCGAGCTTGCAGCCCGTCTTGCGCCCCGTGATGACGAGCGTTTTGGGGGCTCAGGAGCATGAAGGACCTTTCCAGTGAAGAAGCGCCGTTGAAGCACCGACACGTCCGGCTCTGCGGCGTTCATGATGTCGGGGTGGGATCTCCTTGTAAAGCGTACGCGCCTTGTCTACCTTCTGGCGCCTTTGTTGATTGGGTTGCACCGCCCGTTGGGATCGGTGGCGGGGCGGCGCACGACGGAATCGAGCCTTCGACAGGAGCTCCTCTCTGCACGTCTCGATCATGGACGAACAGGCGGTGCGTCGCGCCGTCGCGCGCATGGCTCGTGAACTAGTGGAGCAAAACGAGGGACCCGGCAATTTGGCCCTCATGGGTATCCAACGCCGCGGTGTCCAGATTGCCGACCTCATCCAATCCGAGATCGAACGGACCGAGGGTGTCATCGTACCGAGTGGATCTCTCGATATCACGCTGTATCGCGACGATCTCATGGCCATAGGGCCACTCCCCGTGGTCGGTGCGACGGTCCTTCCCGAGGGAGGTGTCGACGAGAAGGTCGTAGTGATCGTGGACGACGTGCTCTTCACAGGTCGTACCGTCCGGGCAGCCCTCAACGAACTCATGGACTTCGGTCGCCCCGCGCGTGTTTCGCTCTGCGTGCTGGTGGATCGGGGGGAGCGGGAGTTTCCGATCCAGCCGAACGTGGTGGGGAAGACCGTCACGGTGGCGCCGGGTCAGTCGGTGGAGGTGTCGGTGCCGGATCTCGATGACGGGTGGGGCGTGGACATCGTACCGCTCTCATCGGAGGCAAGGGGTTGAACCAGCGGCGTTCGTCCCTCGGGAAGGATTTGGTGGGACTCGAACTGCTGACCGCTGAACAGATTCTCACCATTCTGAACACGGCGGAGGCCTTCAAAGAAATTTCGGAGCGTCGAATCAAGAAGGTACCGGTCCTCCGCGGAAAGACGATCGTCAACCTCTTCTTCGAGGCCTCCACGCGGACCCGGGTGTCATTCGAGTTCGCCGAGAAGCGGCTGAGCGCCGACACGGTGAATATTTCATCGAGCGGATCTTCGGTGGTCAAAGGGGAGACGTTGGTCGATACGGCCCGAAACCTCGAGGCGATGCGCATCGACATGGTCGTCATGAGGCATAGCTCCTCCGGAGCCGCGAAATTTCTGGCGGAGCGGATTCCGTCGAGCGTGATCAACGCGGGGGACGGCAACCATGAGCACCCGACCCAGGCGCTCCTCGACATGCTCACCATCCGGGACCACTTCGCGAAAATCGAAGGGCTGAAGGTCTGCTTGGTGGGTGACATCCTCCACTCGCGAGTGGCGCGCTCGAACATTTACGGGCTCCTCACACTCGGCGCCGAAGTGGCGGTATGTGGACCGAAGACGCTGCTCCCTCTGGGGATCGCCGAACTCGGAGTCACGGTCTTCTCCCGGATCGAGGAGGCCATCCAGTGGGCTGACGTCCTCAACGTCCTTCGTCTTCAATTGGAGCGGATGGAGCGGGGCTTTCTACCGAGTTTGCGGGAGTACAATCAAGTCTGGGGTGTTTCGAGGACCAGGCTCGAACAGGTGCCGAAGGACTTGTTGATCCTCCATCCCGGGCCCATGAACCGCGGCGTCGAGATCGATAGCGACGTGGCCGACGGGCCTCAGGCCATGATTCTCCAACAAGTGACGAACGGCGTAGCGGTTCGTATGGCGGTTCTCTATCTGCTCGCTGGAGGTGCGCCGGACACGGCCGAGGCGGCCAAGGGAGGGGTAGAGGTGTGAGCGGGCCGTTGCTGATCCGGGGCGGACGGGTCATCGACCCCAGTCAATCGATCGACGGGATTCAAGACGTCCTGGTCGTGGATGGAGTATTGGCCGAGGTCGCCGAGGGTATCGATCCACCCGAGGGCGCTCGCGAGATCGAAGCGGAGGGACTCGTCGTGACGCCGGGCCTGATCGACGTGCACGTCCATCTCCGTGAACCCGGGGGAGAGCACAAGGAAACGATCGCTACGGGGGCGAGGGCGGCGGCGGCCGGGGGGTTCACAGCCGTGTGCGCCATGCCGAACACGGACCCCGTCGTAGACGACCCCGCGGGCGTGGGTTTCGTTCTTGCGCAGGGTATGGCCGCGGGGGCAGCACGGGTCTACCCCATGGGCGCGATCTCGATGGGGCAGGAGGGCAAGCGGCTCGCGGCCATCGGCGAGATGGTCGCCGCCGGGGCGGTGGGTATTACCGACGACGGCAACTCCGTCATGGACTCCGGACTCATGCGCAAGGCGTTGGAGTACGCTCAGGCCTTCAACATTCCGGTCGCGGATCACCCCGAGGATCTTGGCCTCTCCGGTGTTGGTGTCATGAATGAAGGGTTGGTTGCCACGAGGCTCGGTCTCCACGGGAAGCCGAACGCCTCGGAGGACGTGCACATCGTCCGGGACCTGATGCTTGCGGACCTTACGGGGGGACATATCCACCTCCAGCACGTGTCCACCGCGTACGGAGTGGAGGCGATCCGACGGGCCAAGGACCGGGGTGTGTGTGTCACGGCCGAAGCGACGCCTCACCACCTCACCCTCACCGACGAACGCGTCGAAGGTTTTGACACCGACGCCAAGATGAACCCACCACTTCGCTCGTCAGAGGATCGGCAGGCGGTTTGCGAGGGGCTGGCCGATGGGACTCTCGACGTTTTCGCGACAGACCACGCTCCCCACCATTACGATGAAAAAGAGCAGGCCTTCGCCGACGCACCCAACGGGATCGTCGGACTGGAGACCGCGTTGGGGCTCGGACTCACGCACGTTGTCGGAGAGGGACTCCTCGACCTCCCCACACTCATCCACCGGATGAGCGTCGGCCCCGCGATGGCGTTCGGGCTGCCCGGAGGAACCTTGGCTCCAGGCTCACCAGGGGACGTCACGATCTTCGATCCGAATGTAGCTTGGACTGTGGACCGGGACGCATTCCTGTCCAAGAGTCACAACACGCCCTTCCACGGCTGGGAGCTGAAAGGACGAGCGCTCTTCACGATCGTCGAGGGTGTGGTCGTCTGGCAGGCGGACGCTTAAACAAAAAATCCGGCCAGCCGAAGCGGACCGGGTGCTGAATTGGATCGAGTGGATTTCAGCTCATCGCGGCGACGCTGCGGGCCAGATTGCTCTTCATCCGAGCCACCGTATTTGGATGGAGGAGCCGAGCCGTGGCCGCCCGGTCGAGAAGTTCCTGTACCTTCCGGTACTCAACCTCCGCCGTCTTCGCATCCTTGGCATTTTCTACACGTTTCACGGCAGTCCGGAGCCGGGAGCGTGTGGCCCGGTTGCGCGCATTGGCGTCACGGCTCAAGCGGACCCGCTTCTTCGCGCTTTTGAGATTCGGCAATTGGGCTTTTTCGACCCCTCTGTATTCTGGACTACCGCTACGTTCTTGTTCGGCGGGAAGATAGACGAAACGAAGGACCCCATCAAGAACCGTGCGGGTAAGCAGCGCACGTCCTCGACGACCCTCGCACGCGTCCCGCGGGCTAGCCGCCGCTCACCACCACGGATACCTTGCCGCCATGGACCTCCTGTTAATCCTCCCAGTCCTCATTTTCTCGATCGTTGTGCACGAGTTGGCACACGCGTGGGTCGCGCTCAAGGAGGGTGACGACACCGCCCAGTCGCTCGGCCGCATCACGCTCAACCCGATTTCACATCTGGATCCGGTCGGGTCGTTTCTCGTTCCGATGATCCTGTGGTTCACGAATAGCGGCGTGCTTTTCGGATGGGCCAAGCCGGTCCCGATCGATCCCCGAAAGTTCAGGGATTTCCGGGGCGGAGATATCCGGGTTTCTATGGCCGGGATCGTCTCGAATTTGATGTTGGCCGTCGCTTTCACGCTCCTGTACCTCGTGTTCGTCCTGCTGCAGGGTGCAATTCCCGCGGCGGAGTCGATGTTCGGCTTTCTCATTACGGCGGCCCGTTACGGGGTCTTCATCAACCTCATTCTGGCCTTCTTCAATCTCGTCCCGATTCCACCGCTCGACGGCTCCCATGTCTTGTACCACTTCCTGCCCCGAGCATGGCGCGCGGGGTATCAACAGGCGGGGCGCTTCGGGCTTCTGATCCTGATTGGGCTCCTGTACTTCTATCAGCCTNTTCTCAACATCATCCTTTGGCCGGCCCTGTTCTTCTTGGGCCTGGCCGACAGCTTCATCGAACTGTGGATCTGACCGTCANCGAGAGTCCCCTCGAGCAGGAGGACTTTCTTGTCATCGACATCGAGCACTTCCAGGGGCCGCTCGACCTGCTGCTGCACCTCATCCGCANGCAGGACATCGACGTCTTCGAGATTCCGATCGCCCGGATCACACGCCAGTTTCTCGCCGCCATCGAGGAAATCGATGCCGAGACTCTGGACAACGCCGGAGAATTCATCGAGATGGCAGCGGGGCTCGTCCACATCAAGGCACANATGCTCCTGCCGAGTTATGGGGAAANTGAAGACGAGGATCCACGTGCAGAGCTCGTCCGCCGTCTCCTTGAATACGAGCAGATCCGAGACGTCAGTCAGCGTCTGGCCAGTTCGGAGGCTGAGCGAGCCCGCAGATTCGGGAANGGCTTCCTGGAGCCGCGCCCGCGNCCCCCGATGGAGGAGACGCCCCTNGAGACGACCTGGGATGAGGTATTCGCGGCGGGGCTCGCCGTCACCCCGCCGGATCCGAGAATTCGATCCCACACCGTGACAACCCGGCCGGTGGTCATGGAAGACAANATGAACTTGATTGTCAGTGCGCTCGATCGTGTGAAGCGGATTGAATTCAGCCGGCTGGTTCGACCCTTCAAGAGTCGTGCGCACAGTGTCATGACCCTGCTTGCGGGNCTCGAGCTTACGCGNCGGCGNAGCATAAAACTGCGACANNTAGAGATGTTCTCGGAGCTGTGGATGTATCCGGGCGTCGGGGGGGACGAGGACTTGGCCGAAGAGCAGGATTCGGAAGCACCGCAAACCAAAGCGGCGGCGGGAGCATGAATCCGACCCAANTCGTGGAGGCCGTGCTCTTCGCGAGCGAGGCGCCGTTGAAGGCGGAGGAGATCGCCCGCGCCGACGATGCGCTCAATGAAGATCTGGTCGAGGAGTCCATCCNGGAACTCAACGCTGTGTACTCGGAATCCGAACGGGCGTTCGAGATCCGAGAACTCGGTGAGGGTTACCAGCTTCTCACACGGGCGGACTTCGCANCCTACCTCGAGCGATTCGACACCATTCCCAGGCCTTCCCGGCTCTCGGGACCGGCTTTGGAGACGCTCGCCATCATCGCCTACCGGCAGCCGATCGGGCGCATCGAGATGGAGTACATTCGTGGTGTCAGTTCGTCGGCTGTGATTCGAACCCTCCAGGATCGTGCGCTCATCGAGATCGTGGCTCGCGGCGAGGGCCTGGGGCGGCCGCTTCTGTACGGGACCACNCAGCGCTTTCTGGAACACTTCGGGTTCCGGTCGCTGGACGATCTTCCCCGCCCGGAAGAATTGCCCGTCATCCTGAGAGAACGTACGCCGCTCGAGGACTTGGAGGGGTCGAAGCCGGTGGAACCGATCGAGTCAGGGGAGGCCGCCACGAACGAGCCTGAACCTGATGTGGACGACGTGCTCGCTCAGGAAGCCGAGACTCCNNNTGAAGAGGNCGAGGGGCTTGCNGGCTGGGGCGAGGAACTGGTCGACGCTGCGGCAGGGCAGGGCGACGGAAACGGGGAGTTGGTCGATAGAGCGGAGGATCGGACCGACCAAGCAGAGGAATCGGCCCACGGCTGAGGATCCCATGCGGGTTCAGAAGTTCCTCTCCCGGGCCGGTGTGGCCTCTCGACGGAAAGCCGAGACGTTGGTGCTCGATGGCCGGGTACGCGTCAATGGGACCGTGCTCACTGAACTCGGTACGACCGTNGACCCGGCCCTGGACCGTGTAGAGGTGGATGGGAGCGCGGTCCAGCTCCCGGAGGCGCGCTGGATCCGATTCCACAAGCCGGGGGGCGTTCTGTGTACCGCAGAGGATACCCACGGAAGGCGCACCGTCTACGACGTACTGCCCGATGAGTACTCCGGTCTCCGTTANGTGGGCAGGCTTGACCTCGAAACAGAGGGGCTGCTCCTCCTGACCAACGACGGGGACGTGGCCNACCGGCTTCAGCTNCCACGTCACCAGGTGGAGCGTGAATACGAGGTGTGNGTCGANGGGGTGCCNTTGAAGACGGACATCGCCCGTCTTCGCNCGGGTGTCATGCTCGACGATGGCTTGGCCCGCCCCGCCCGAGTGGAGGTCGCCGCCCCGGTCAAGGGATGCGGCAATCTCACGCTCGTGATGACCGAGGGCCGTAAACGAGAGGTGCGGCGGCTCATGTACGCCGTGGGGTTTCCCGTAGTGACCTTGAAGCGGGTCCGATTCGGGCCCGTGCAGCTCGGGGACCTTCCTTCGGGCGAGTGGGACGTGTTGAGCGTATCCGATGTGTTGGCGCTCGCGAAGTGCGTGACGGACGCCTGACGGGACAGGTGGAAGGAAGCCGGAGGGCAGATTACCTTCAANCCATTCAGGGCCCATAGCTCAGTTGGTTAGAGCAGCGGACTCATAATCCGACGGTCGCAGGTTCAAATCCTGCTGGGCCCACTGATGCTCGAAGCTTCGGACCACAACCCTCGGTTCAACCTGATCTACGGATTCCTTCTGTACGGTGAGCGTTGGCGTAGCCGANCCAGGAACCAAGAAAGGCTTGGCGGTCACATANGGCTCCATCGCNCGAGAGGCTCCCGCGGCCCTCCACCGAGGTCAAAAGGCCGGCGGGAATATGGTNTCGAAGTAGAACAAGTAGCACCGGATCTGGACCTGTTTCTCTGAACCTTTCCGGCCTTCTCTTGCTCGGCCTACGCGGTGGCGTCAGTTTAGCCTGCTAGTCAGGTCCACCTGGAGCGCCTCATGGTTCACAATACGTTCAGCCGTCCGGCCTTGGAAAAGGCNGCCGGTGAGTAGGATTACTGAACGGTCCACGATCACGGCGATCCTCAAACGTATCGATCTCAAGGTTCGCTTCAACCGGACGCTTCTCCATCTTTCGGTCGCCTCATGTCTGGTGCTCGGAGCCTTGGTGTTCATCGAGTTGGCTCCCCGGTTGGTTCCGGTCAGTATGCCGCCGGGCACGCTGATCGTCGGTCTTGGATCGGCTGCCTTCCTGGTCTTCCTCCTCTGGTCGCAACTCGGAGCTAGGCAACTGGAGCGCGCGGCCGGGGTGGCAGACATGCGCGCCGGACTGAACGACGAGATCAAGAGCGCCTACTGGTTCATGGGCCAGGACGACTCTTCACCCTGGATCGATCTCNTGGTTGGCCGCGCNGCTGGAACGGCTCGCCGGTTGGATCCGAGNCGCNTGGTNCCCNTAACGATCCCGAAACGTTTTGGGATTGCGTTGGCGCTATTCGGACTCCTCCAGATTTTGGCTTTGGTGCCCTCGAACGGCCCACTCCTGACGTTTGCGGTTGCGTCGGACTCGGTCCGGCTCGAGCAGGCGCTAGACCAGTACGCCGACGAGATTCGTGACCTGATCGATGGTGAAGGNGACGAGCTTCTNGATGAAGAGGCCCTCTCGCTGCTTGAGTTGGCCTTGGAGGAACTCGAAGCCGACGACACGTCCTTCGAGGAGCTTCTCCGTGACTTGCGNGAAGCGCAGGATGTGTTGGATGAGGGGAATCTCGAGATGACCGCCACTCGAGACGCCCTCGACGAGCTCATGGAGGAGTTTTCGGGATCGAACGAGCTGGCTGACTTTGTCGAAGAGCTGAGGAACCAGAGTCTCGGCGACGCAGCCGAAGATCTACGGAATCTNGCTGATCAACTCGTCGACCTCGACGCCGTGGACTTGGCCGACTTGGCGGAGCTGTTNCAGGAGGCGGCACAAATGGATCAGCCGGTCATCGAAGAGTTGCTGGAGGCGCTGGAAGAGGCCGCTGCAGCCCTCTCGGAAGACCGGCTNCCTGACGCCCAGGAGGCGCTGAACGACGCCGCGGATGCGATCGACCAGATCACGGACCGGCAGGCCCGTCAGGAAGCGAGCAATGAGGCCGCTGAGCGTGCCGAGAGGCTCCAGCAGGCCATGTCGCAGCAGNCCATGTCGTCCGAGGGCCAAACCCAAATGGCCCAGGGGCAGTCCGGCGAGGCCCAGCAAGCCGATGGGTCGATGGCNACACCGTCTTCCGCGATCAACCGGTCTGAGGGGTCACAGCCGCCGGGTACCGAGAGTGGGCCGGCGGGCAATGCCACGGGAGATCCGTCTGATGATGCGCAGTTGGAGCTCGGCGCCAGCACCACTTTGGAGGCGCAATTGGCCCTCGAAATGATAGATGGCACAACGCCCGATTTCGCTGAAGACGAGGCGCTGGATCCCAAGGATCTCTTCCAGGAGGCGAGCCGCCGGCAAGCCTCCATCGTGCAGTATCAAGACGTACGCCCGCCTTCGCGATATGCCGANGGCTCTGCGTTGAACGCCGAGCAAATNCCTTGGCGCTACCGGAGTCTCGTAAAGAGATATTTCTTGGCCATTCGACCTGGCCCACACCGTTCGCCCCGATAGGNCTTGGGTCCGGCCAATCCAGACGAGAGANAATGACGACCACACAAATCGACAATNAGGTCAGTGAGTTCACCGAACGCTTCCAACTGGTCAAGGAAGAGATCTCCAAGGTCATCGTCGGTAACGATGAAATCATCGACGGCACTTTGATCAGCTTGCTTTCCAAGGGACACGTGCTGCTCGAGGGTATTCCCGGTATCGGCAAGACCAAGATCGTGGCGACGGTCGCCGACGTTCTGCATCTGACCTTCTCGCGCATCCAGTTCACGCCCGACCTCATGCCGGGTGATATCGTGGGGAGTGACGTGGTGCACGAGAGCGACACCGGNGAAAAACANCTCGACTTCCAGAAAGGCCCGATCTTCACCCACATCCTTCTGGCCGATGAGATCAATCGTGCGACGCCCAAGACCCAGTCGGCGCTTCTGGAGGCGATGCAGGAACGGAGCGTCACGGTCGGTACGACGACCCACCAGCTCCAACCTCCTTTTTTTGTTCTCGCCACTCAGAATCCGCTCGAAATGGAGGGGACCTATCCGCTGCCTGAGGCCCAACTCGACCGGTTCTTCTACAAGCTGAAGATCACCTACCCGGAGCCCCATCACATGCACGAAATCATGGATCGGACCACCCGCCGGGAGGAGCCCGAGGCGGGGATGGTACTCGATCGTGATCAGATCCTGGTGATGCGCGACACGGCTCGGTCGGTCCCGATCGCGCGAGCCGTTCAGGATTACGCGATCCGCCTGACGCTCGCGACCCATCCGGATACGCCCCACGCGAACNCCATGACGAAGCAGTACGTACGTTTTGGCGCCAGCCCGCGGGGAACGCAGACCCTAGTGATCGGGGGCAAGGTCAATGCNCTGCTCAACGGTCGCGTCCATGTGTCCTGCGAAGACATTCGTGCCTTCATGCTTCCCGCGCTGCGCCACCGCGTGCTGCTCAACTTCGAAGGCGAGGCCGAGCGGATTGACACCGACACGATCCTGGAGGCTATCATGAAGGACACCCCGGAANCCTCGGAGTAAGTCGGCCGGCCCGGCGTTCATCGGATGAGTGAGAAAGGAACGCTCTTCGACGACGAGTTCTTGAAGAAGCTCGAGTACTTGAACCTCGTCTCGAATCANATGATCCCCGGACATATGCATGGGGAACATCGGGCCAAGAAGACGACCAGTTCCGGGATCGAGTTCGCCGACTACCAGCAGTACGTGTCGGGNGAAGACACCAAGAACGTGGANTGGCGTACGTACTTGCGGCTCGACAAGCTCATCGTGAGGCTCTTCGAGGAAGAAGCGGATCTGCCGATCTATATTTTCTTCGACGCGAGTGCCTCGATGACCTATGGTGTGCCGGCGAAATACGACTACGCCCGCAAGATCTCGGCGGCGCTGTGTTACGTCGGGCTCTTGAACCAGGACCGAGTCAACCTAGTCGGCTTCGCAGACGGAATNNCCCAACAGCTTTCCGCGCGACGGGGCAAACACCAGGTCTGGCATGCGTTCCGGTTCCTGGAGTCGGTCGAAGCTCTCGGGATCACGTCGATGGAGAAGGCCTTCANGGCNTTTTTCTCCTCGNGNCGCCGCCGCGGGCTGGTGGTGGTGGTGTCCGATTTCATGGACGAAGCGGGATTCACGAAGGGGTTCGACATGCTGCGCTACTTCCGGCAGGATCTCTTCGCCGTGCATATTCACAGCCCGGAGGAGNTGCGGCCCGACCTTCCCGACGAAGTGCTTCTCGAAGACGCGGAGCGCGGGACGTCCCAGCGAGTGAGGGTGACACCGGCGCTCCTCGACGCCTACGCCCAACAGTTCGAAGAGCACTGTGAGGAAGTGAATGGTTATTGCCGCAAGAACGGTTGGGGCTACGTACGTACCACAACGGATATTCCATTCGAGGACCTGATTCTCCAGGTCTTCCGACAGGGGCGGTTCCTCAGATGACNTTCCTCGGGATGAGTCCCGGAATGATGGGAGTCCTGTTGGGNGCCACGGTGGCGACCGTCGTCTTNCTGTATTGGCTCAAGCCGCCACCCCAGCGCGTGGTGGTCCCGTCGACGCTNCTTTGGGACCGCCTGTTGAAGGAGAAGAAAAGGAACACGTTGCTCGANCGCTTGCGGTGGTGGCTCTCGCTGATGCTCGCGTTGATCATCGGTCTTTCGGTCGCATCAGGGATGGGGCGTCCCGAACTCTCCTCCCCGGGAAGAGACGTCCGCAACATCACTGTTGTGATCGACAACTCTGCGACNATGGCGACCCGTACGGCGGACGGGTTCACGCGGTGGGAACACGCGGTGGCGCACGCCGGCCGGGTCCTGGGGCAAGGAAGCGCGAGTGGGCAGTTCCTCATTCTCGACACNTCGGGTCAGGCCCCCCCCGGGGAGCCCGGGGACCGGCGGTCGGCGCTGGAGGTGCTCGCCGAACTCACGGTGTCGCTCGGCGATGAGCCTCAGTTCCCCGATCTACCCGAGGGCGAGTCCGAGATCTTCTTTATCTCGGACGGAGTTCTTGTGGATGACGCGCCGCCAGAAGCCACGCTGATTTCCGTTTTCGAGCCTGCTCACAACGTCGGAATCACAGCCTTTCAAGTGGAGGCGTTACCTTCGGAGCCGACGCGTTTTCAGGCTTTTGTGCAGGTGAAGAANGCGTCTGACGTGGGGAANCAGACCACGCTTCGATTGAGTGGAAGCAACGAAGGGGGCATACGCGACACACTGACGCTCGGGCCAGGCGAAACACGCGGGCGGTCCATCGATCTGGGGAGCTTCGAGCGTGGCCCCGTACGAGCCGTGGTTACGGCCGACTCGGATGCGTTCCCGGCCGACGACTACGCATACGGGTTCTTGCCGATCCGAACTGAGACCCGGGTTCTGCTGGTCACGCGGGGAAATGTGTACCTCGAAAATGTGTTGGCGGACGAGCCGCGTTTGTCTCTGGCTGTGGTTAACCCTGCTCAATACGACCCCCAAGTCTCGGCGGACGTCTACATTTTCGATCGGTTCGCTCCCCCAGAGGCACCCGGTGGGCCGACACTGGTGTTCTTACCACCGGATGTGGAGTGGCTGACCCAGACGCTGGCTGTGGTAGAGGCTCCCGAGGTGCCGGGTTGGAATCCTGCTCACCCGGTGCTTCGGTTTGTGGCGCTCGAAGATCTACGTATCGATCGGGCCGCGCGAATCGCCATGCCCGAGGAGGGCGACGCGGGGCCAACGTCGGTGGTTGGTGAGACAGGGAGGGCACCGGCCGCCGAAGTTGTGGTCGGAAGCCCTTTGCTACCACTGGTTTTGGTCAGTGAGCGACCGGAGCGGATCGTGCGGGTATCGTTTGCGCTCGAGGATTCGAATTTTCCGCTCCACCCGGGCTTCCCGATTTTCCTCACGAACACGCTGGGCTGGTTGATGGATGAGCAGGTTGCCCTGGCCCGGGCGCCGGGCCAGATCGAAGTACCGCTTGCTATGGCCGCTGTTACAGATCTTGAGGGCAGCGACGTTGCCACGTGGCCGCTGNCCAATCGGACAGTCTTCATGGCCGACCAGCCGGGCCTCTATACGGTGGCTCAGGCCGACAGACGGCTCCGGGTCGCCGTCAACTTGGCCAGTACGGCGCGTACTTCCGTCAACGACTCGGGCTTCACTTCTGACGAGATCACATCAGCGGCGTCGACTGCCTTGGCCGATACGGAGATGGGCCCCAGTGAAGAGTTGTGGATGGCNTTCCTGCTCCTGGCTTTGTTCTTGGTGGTTGTGGAGTGGGTTACTTATCACAGGCGCCTGACCGTATGAGTATCGAATTCGCTCGATGGTGGCCGATTCTGGGGCTGGTGGCCGCGCCCTTCATTTGGCGGCTGTCTCAAAACTCGACGCTGGGTTCGTCGCCCCGGCATCGGGCGGTCGCCGCCGCGTTCCGAATTTCCGTCGTGGCCCTGTTGGTCGCCGCCCTCGTCGAACCTGTCTGGCACCGCTCGGGGAAGTGGATGTCCGTCGTCTACGCNCTGGATGTGTCGAGCAGTATCGATCCGGCGTTTGTCGGTACGGCCATCGACTGGATCGCGTCGACCAATGCTGAGGGTGACCCCGCGCACGCCGCCTTCATCGCGTTTGGTGGTTCGGCTCGAGCCGTGCCGAGCGTCGAAGGGATCCGAACCGTCGAAGTCTCAAACGACGGAGCCAACCGCTCGATCAACCAAAGCGTTACGAATCTCGAAGCGGCTGTGACACGTGCGTTCCGGAGCTTCGATTCGCGGTATCTCAAGCGCCTCGTGTTGATCACGGACGGCAACGAGAACGCGGGCAATGTGTCCCGGGTGTTGGGGGAAGCTCAGAAAAATGAGGTTCGTATGTTCACGCTTCCGGCCACGGTTCGGGGCGAGGGGGATAGCTGGATCGAGGACATCGATCTGCCCGATGAGATCCGGGAGCAGGAGCCGGTGACGGCCACAGTGCGTGTGTTCAGTCGAGTGGCGACCACAACCACCGTCGCGCTCGTCGGTGACGACCAGACGCTCGAAACCCGGGAGGTGAGCCTTGAGCCCGGACTCAACGAGGTCGACTTCGAGGTACGGCTTCCCGCCGGAGGCGCGGGAACGCTGTCGGGACGCCTCGAGGGTGAGAGCGACCCGTTTGCCCAAAATGACCTTTACACGCAGGCTGTCTCCGTCGGCGCACGCCCCCGGGTACTTTACGTGGAGGGTCGCCTGGCAAGCGCCATCTACTTGAGAGACGCTCTCTCCACGGAAGGCATGGACGTCTCCGTCGTGGGTCCTGAATCACTACCGGAGACAGCTGCGGCTCTCGAAATTTTCGACCTCGTGCTACTGAGTGACGTACCCATGGAGGCGCTGGGTGATACTCAGATCAACGCCATCCTCGAGTACGTCAGAGACTCTGGAGGTGGATTCATCTTCGCTGCCGGTGAGTCGAGTTATGGGGAAGAGGGATACGCGGACTCGGAAATCGAGGAACTCCTTCCCGTCTGGTTTGAGATCAACGAGAAACGGAAAGAGCTGGCTCTCGTCATCGTGTTGGATAAGTCCTACAGCATGGTGGGCCCGAAGCTCGAATTGTCCAAAGAAGCGGCCAAGGCTGCCCTCGACCTCCTAGAGCCAACCCACAGTTTCGGGTTGATCACGTTCGATGACACACCGTACGTGACGGTACCTCTTCAGCTCGCGGTCGAGAAGCCGGCCATCAACGACTTCATCAGTCGCATCATTGCGGGTTCGCAAACGAACATCTATCCGGCGTTGGAGACGGCGTTCGCCGCTCTCGAGACCTCGGAGGCTGAGATAAGGCACATCATCCTGTTGTCCGACGGAAAGACCTATGCGGACGACTATGAGGAACTCGTTTCGTTGATGTCTGATTCGGACATAACCGTTTCTTCCGTCGCGGTGGGCCAGGAGGCGGACAGAGAACTGCTCGGGAACATTGCGACCTGGGGAAGGGGCCGCTCCTACTTCATTCAAGACGCCGAGCGGGTCCCGATGATCTTCATCCAAGAGACTCAGATCGCTTCGCAGTCCACGCTGGTGGAGGAGGCCGTCGAGACGACGGTGCTCACCTCCGTAGAGGCGTTTACGGACATCGACCTGGATGCGGCACCGCCCCTCCGAGGGTACGTGAGGACGATGGCGAAGGAGACCGCCGAGGTGCTCATCCAATCCGACTCGGAGAACCCACTCTTGGCGCGGTGGCGGTACGGGTTGGGCAGGACCGCTGTGTTCACGTCGGACGTGAAGAACCGTTGGGCCGCTGATTGGTTGACGTGGGAGGGGTACGGTAAGTTTTGGTCGCAACTCGTCCGAGAAACGATGAGGCGGGACGGTGGCGAAGAATTGGATTTCGTTGTGGAGCGGATCGGGGATGAGGCCGTCATAACGGTGAGCGCGCTCACCGAAGAGGGCGCCTACCGTACCGATCTGGATCCGCGGCTACGGGTCGTTGGGGCGGTAGGGGAGGAAGCTTCTTTGTCCTTCGAACAGGTGGGCCCGGGGACGTTTCAGGCCCGACACGCCCTCGGCCGTCCTGGGGAGGAGCCGTACGAGTTCGAATTGTCGGGCAACAACATCGAGGACCGCTCGCAGTCACTCTACTACAGGTATGGTGACGAATTCCGGCTCTATCCCGCGAACACCGAACTGCTGACTGACATTGCCGAACAGACCGGTGGGGGATTCCTACCCGATGTGAGCGAGGTTTTCGACGACTACGGAGAAACGGCTTCGGTTCCGACACCTCTGTGGCCGTGGCTCTCCGCGCTGGCTCTGATCAGTTTCTTCTTCGATATCGCCATACGGCGCGCGCCATGGTTCTGGAGACGATTCGCTGGGATGCGTTGGGACTCGTTCGACGGCAGCACATCAGTCACCGATAAGCCTCCTGGCTAATCGTCGTCTAGCTTCGGTTTTTGGCGCAGAGTCTTCTTGGAGGAATGACGTTGTCTTGATGATAAACGCCGCTCTTGAACACCGCGCGAAGGCTGTGTCGGGATGCGCTCCTTTTCGCGCTCGTTCAAGGCGGCGAGTCTCTCGCGAAGCGTGACCAGAGCGTTTCGCTTATTGGCGAGTTGGCTACGGAAGCGGCGGCTGGTGACCACGGTCCCAGTCGAAAGATGCGTGAGGCGGACGCCGCTCTCCGTGACGTTTTGATGCTGCCCCCCTTTGCCGCCGGAACGAAACACGTCCACTCGGCACTGCCCGAGCAGTTCCGAGTTGGATTTGGGAATCGGAACCCCGGAATGCTCTAGGTGTTCAGCCATCAGAGGGCTTCCGCTGGTACGAGCCTTGCTATCGGCTTCCGCTGGTACGAGCCTTGCTATACAGAGTGGATACCAGCGCTGGTTGACAAGAAATTCGGCTGGGTTCGATCGTGATCATGACCTTCGGAGATTTGACAGGCTAGATGATTCAGTTGCAAACCAACACCCCTGGAGCCCGTTACCTTCTCATGGGGGCGTCCTTCGTCATCGTCGTAGCGGGGTTACGCGAGGGCCAGGCCATCCTTCTGCCCTTTGCGTTGGCACTGTTCCTGGCGGTGATGAGCATGCCGGTCATGTTCTGGCTTCAACTGCGGCGTGTGCCGGCACCGCTGGCCATCGTGCTCACGATGCTCGTGATGGGTGCACTATTCGGGGCTCTCATCATGTTGGGTACCCAGGCGGTGGGCGATCTTCAAGTCCAGATCCCCCGCTACAGAAATCAATCGGTAGAACTGTTCAACGACTGGGTGGTCAGTTTGAGTGCTTGGAGCGGAATCGAGCTCACCGAAAATCGGCTCGTCGACTTGATCGATCCCGGTTGGCTCGCAACCCAGTTCGCGACGACCGCCGCGAGGGTGGTAGGCTTTCTGGGCAACATGGCCTTGGTGCTGCTGATCATGGCGTTTATTCTGGGTGAGGCCATGGTATTCCCATTCAAGTTCCGCGCAATCATAGGGCCTCGCGAGGGCGAGCGACGGCGTACCACCACGGTAGTGACGGACGACCCGCGGCGCGTGACCAAGATCGTCCGAGAGGTCCAGGCGTATCTCGGAATCAAGACTCTGGTGAGCCTGGCCACCGGTTTGTCGATCGGAGTGCTGGCGTGGTTGTTAGATCTGGACTTTCCAGTCCTGCTCGGACTCATCGGATTCGTCATGAATTACATCCCCACCGTCGGATCCCTGCTGGCGGCACTTCCGGCCCTCTTTCTCAGCTTGGTCCAGTTCACTTCAATCGGACATCTGCTGCTGGTTGGCGGCGGTTACGGGGTGATCAACATGGTGTTCGGGAATCTCATCGAGCCCAACTTGATGGGTAAAAGGCTGGGTCTATCGACTCTGGTGGTTATCCTCTCGTTGCTCTTCTGGGCTTGGGTCTGGGGTCCGGTCGGAGCGCTCCTTGCTGTGCCTCTCACCATGATCGTCAAGATCATGCTGGAGAACATCGAAGACCTACGGTGGATGGCGATCCTCTTGGATAAATCTCCGCCACAATCGATGGTGAGCGGCGCCCGCACGCGTCCCTCAGCGCCCGCATCTGGTGGCAGCGTGGAACGCCCCGCCGACGTAGAGGTGGTCTGATGCCGATGGTTCCGTTTGAGTCGCTGCCCGACGAATCACGCCTGTGGGTGTTTGCAGTCGAGCGCACGCTCGAGGGAGGCGACCAGGAGACCTTCCTGGGCTTCGTGGATCAGTTTCTCGAGACGTGGGCGGCCCATGGCGTTCCTCTGATCTGCGGCCGTGATTTCCGGCGGGGACGATTTCTCCTCGTTGCCGTCGATGAAGCTTCCGTGCCCCCTTCGGGGTGCTCCATCGACGCCATGGTCGGCGTGCTGAAAGACCAGGAGCGCCGGTTGGGAATGCAGATTCTCGACAACACGCCGGTATGGTTCGTGGCGGCCGGAGAGGTGCAGAGAACTTCCCGCCCGGAGTTCAGCCGACTGGCGGAGGAGGGAGCGGTAGGTCCGGAGACGGTGGTGTTCGACAATACCGTGACACGCCTCAAGGACGCACGCGCGGGGCGATGGGAGGGTCCTGCCCGGCGGAGCTGGCACCAAAGGGTGTTCTTCAAACATTCCGGGGCAGCACAAGCCGGAACCTCGCACCCATAGTGTGTCACCGTGGATTGGCTCCCGGGTGACCTGAACCCCAGCTTCCGCCCGAGGAGGTGTCCAGCGGGCCTAACCTAGATCAGGCTCGCTGAGGGGTCGTGTTATCCGAGGCGGGTCACGTTCTCGGCGGCGGGTCCCTTCGGTCCCTCGCCGACCTCGAACTCAACTCGGTCCCCTTCGGCGAGGCTCTTAAAACCGTCTCCTTGGATTGCCGAATAATGCACAAAACAATCCTTTTCCCCCTCGTCCGGGGTGATGAAACCAAAACCCTTGCTGTCGTTGAACCACTTTACCGTTCCCTCGGCCATGCAACTACTCCCCCATCAATCGGTGCGCGGTGCTCACGTTTTGCCAGCACCAAACTCCGTCCCTTCGGACGCCGCCACTCTAGAGATTCTCGGTGTTTGGGTCAACCCATCCAGGTAAAATAGGGGTCGCGTCGGGGTTCGTCGTCGAGGCGCCTTGATGGCAGTGGACCAANAACGACGCGATTTGCTCCTCCACCCAAAACGTCGGATTCCAAGGTAGTCCGCCCTCGAGGAAACCCACGTGGCCGCCGCGATCAGTAAGGACCAAAGTCAAGAAAGAGTTGGCCTCAATGGTAGGAAGGGGCAGGGCCGCCGCTGCCAAAAAAGGATCATCCCGCGCGTGAATGAGCAGCGTTGGCACGCGAATCGATTGGACGAAGCGGCTTGANCTGGACNTATGATAATAGTCCTCAGCGCCGGCGAACCCATGAAGCTTCGCAGTCGCGGCATCGTCGAAATCCCGGATCGTCGCGCTAGCCCACACCGCTTCGAGATCGAGGACGTTCGCCAGGATTTCCTTCTTGGCNCGGACCTTGNCAACGAGGGATCGGAGGAAGTAGCCCGCGTATACTCTGGTCATACCACGCCGTTCCAGAGCGTCGGCTCCAGCCGATAAATCGTACGGAACCGAGATCGCCACAGCCGCCGAAAACGCTGGTGTGTCGTTCGCTCCTCGCTCTCCGAGGAATTTGAGGAGGATATTTCCCCCGAGGGANAAGCCGATCGCCATGAGCGGGCGGGTCGGAAACCGCCTTCTGAGCAAACCGAAAACAAAACCAAGGTCCTCGGTTTCGCCGGAGTGATAGAAGCGGGGTTTCCGGTTCATCTCTCCAGAACAGCCGCGGAAGTTCATGCCCACCGCACGCATCCCGCAGTCCGCCAACGCCAGAAACGTCTGGACCATGTAGCCCCTTCTGGTGTGCCCCTCCAGCCCGTGAAGCACGAGCACCAAGGGTGCGTTGGGATCGGTCTCGGGCATCCAGGCGATGTCAAGGAAATCTCCGTCTGATGTCTCGAGCCGTTCGGTTTCGAGCATGCTATCCGGCGCCGGCCGGAGAAACTTTCCGGCCAGGGTTTGGCCATGGGCGCCTCGTAACCACCAGGGAGGCCTGTAGTGCCGGGCGGTCCACGTGTGCCTGTCCCGGCCGCCCGAGGTGTCGTCCATTGTCGGTGAGAAGTCCATCTTCGGGCCTACAATTTCGGAAGGGTCACCCCGACTTGATCCTGGTACTTACCCTGCCGGTCCTCGTACGCCATGCTCGGCTCTTGGTCGCCCTCGAAAAAGAGGAGNTGGGCGATCCCCTCTCCGCCGTAGATCTTGGCCGGNAGGGGGGTCGTATTGGANATTTCGAGGGTCAGGTACCCGGACCAAGTAGGCTCTAGGGGCGTCACGTTCACGATGATGCCACATCGGGCGTAGGTACTCTTCCCGACGCACACGACGAGGACGTCCCTCGGAATACGGAAGTGCTCCTCGGTTCNCGCCAGAGCGAAGGAGTTGGGCGGGATGATACATTCGGTCTCGTTGACGTCCACGAACGAACGTTCGTCAAACTCCTTGGGATCTACGATCACGTTGTGGACGTTGGTAAAAACCTTGAACTCGGCAGCCACCCGGATGTCGTAGCCGTATGAAGACAGGCCGTAGGATATGCAGCCGTCCTTTACCTGCTCCGGCTCGAAGGGGTCGATCATTTCGTGCTCTTCGCACATCCGCCGGATCCAATGGTCGCTCTTGATCGGCATATTCGGTGTTGGGTTGAAGGGAAAACGGTCACGTAGACCGGGCAGAATAAGTACTTTGGGCGGGCGAGCACACCCCCCGTGATGCCCCCCCCGNGCGTAGACCACGGGATTGCTTACTCGAAGGTGGTAAATTTGAACTTTCTTGGCCTGAAAAGGGCACTGAAATCGGGTTGACACTCGTTCAAGACTTGGAATAGTTTACGGAAGTCCCAAGTGAACAATTTCACAAGCCAGGTCCAAAGGCCGCCATGTCGGGATCATACATCCCGCTTCTGATCCTGTTCGGTGTCTCTCTTGTGAACGCGCTTGGAATGGCCGTCGCATCTCAGATTCTGAGCCCCCGGCGATCGACCCCACAAAAGTCCATGGCGTACGAGTCGGGGATGATCCCGCTCGGGGATGCCCGCCTTCGNTTCTCGGTGAAATTCTATATGGTCGCGATCGGTTTCATCGTCTTCGATGTGGAGACGATCTTTCTGATCCCGTGGGCGGTCGAAATGAGGGAGTTGGGATGGGGACCGTTCGTCTCGGTCAGTATTTTCGTCGCGGTCTTGGCTTTNGGGCTGGTATACGAATGGAAGAAGGGAGGTCTCGAATGGGATTAGANGACGGCAAGAGCGAAGACTCGGGGAGCCTCGCCGACGCCCAGGTGCTAGGCCAGNTGGAGGGGNGAGAAGGCGGGCTTCTCGGGTTCGGAAGCCCCACGTTCCTCACCACGAAAGTGGATTTCGTGGTCAACTGGGCTCGCCGAAACTCGCTTTGGCCAATGCCTTTCGGTACCGCGTGCTGCGCCATCGAGATGATGGCGTCGGCCGCCTCTAATTTCGATNTTGCCCGCTTCGGGATGGAGCGTATGTCCTTCAGCCCGCGCCAGGCCGACGTACTGATTTGCGCCGGGAGGGTTCCCTACAAACTCGCGCCAGTACTACGTCGCATCTGGGATCAGATGATGCAGCCCAAGTGGTGTGTCTCGATGGGTGCGTGTGCGAGTTCCGGAGGGGTGTTCGATGTGTATTCCATGGTCCAGGGAATCGACACGATCATCCCCGTCGACGTCTACATTCCGGGTTGTCCGCCGCGTCCCGAAGGTCTCATCTACGGCCTGATGATGATCCAGGAAAAGATTCGCGGCGAGAGCTTGTCGGAGCATTACAGTCTCCGGGCAGAAGACCCCTCCCTCGGGGGCCGCCCGCGCGCCGGCACCGAAGAAATCGAAGCGCTGGCGGGGCCTTTCGGAAACTCGACGCAACAGGANCGGCTCAGTTCCCTCGCTCAGACCACGCGCCCAGAGCGGTCAGAGGACTTGCTGCCTTAGTGATCAGTTTCCGAGGTTCGCGNGNCACAAAGAGGGCCCAGCATGGTGGATGAAAGCGGCTCCGCGTTCGACGCGGTCGAGCAAGGCCCACAGGCCTCTGAGGGTGATGCGGGAACGCCTCGAGGCGACGAGGGTGATCTCTCGGTGCACCCGTCGGTGACGGCACTTCAAGACCGCTTCGGCGAAACCGTCCTCCACCATGAAGCCCAGGCCGGCGATCAGCATGTCGTGTTCGTGGATGCCGCCCGTAACCGAGAGATTCTGGAGTGGCTGAGGGACGACCCCGAGCAGCGCTATGATCTGCTCGTTGACGTGACAGCCGTCGACTACGGGGGTGGCAAGCCGATACAGGTCGTGTACCAGTTGTGGTCCGTGGGGCACAAGCGGGCACTGCGAGTCAAGTGTGAGCTCCCGCTCGACGNTCTCTCCATCAACAGCGTGGTTCAGCTTTGGAACGCCGCGAATTGGCTCGAGCGGGAGGTCTACGACCTGTTTGGTGTGGAATTCGTGGACCACCCAGACCTTCGCCGTATTCTGATGCCTCAGAACTACGCAGAGGGCCATCCGCTCAGGAAAGACTTTCCTTTGCGAGGGCGCTTTTCCAGGGCGGAACAGACGCGGCGGGCCCTGTCCCAGGACTATCACGACGACTATACGCCCGAATCCTTGGAGGTAGGTGGTGCTCCTGGGCTCGCGCCTCCGGAGTCGGACCGTCCGGGGGAAGAGGCGCCGTGACCGAGAAAATCCTGGAGTTTCCGGAGCCCGGCCTTCGTTCGGAACCCATGCTCGTCAACCTCGGTCCGCAACACCCGGCCACGCATGGTGTTCTGCGGCTGATTTGTGAACTCGAGGGCGAGACGGTGCTCAAGGTTACGCCGGACATCGGCTTCCTCCATTCCTCCTTCGAGAAACTCGGTGAGTACCGGACCTGGAACCAGATCGTTCCCCTCACTGACCGCATGGATTACCTGGCGCCCCTGATGTACAACTGCGTCTATGTCATGGCCGTCGAGAAACTCATGGGACTCGAGGTGACGGAGCGCTGCAAAATAGTGCGCGTGCTCTGCATGGAGATGGAGCGGATCTTCAGCCACCTGCTCTGGCTCGGGACGACCGCCATCGATGTGGGCGCGTTCACCCCGTTCCTGTACGCGTTTCAGGAGCGGGAGCGCATCTACGATCTCCATGAGGCATTTACGGGCGCGCGCATTACCACGTCGGCCACGCGGGTCGGTGGGATGATGGCTGACTTCCCCGAGGGCTGGACGGACTCGCTCCGCGACTTCGTAGAGACCTTCCCCAAGACANTGGACGAGATCGATTCGCTTTTGACCACGAACGGAATCCATCTCGGGCGCACCCTCGATATCGGAGTGATCTCTGGAGAGGACGCGCTCAACTACGGTTTCACCGGCCCTAACCTCAGAGCCTCCGGTGTGGATTACGATCTCCGNAAGGACAACCCCTATTACGACTACGAGACGTACGATTTCGATGTCCCGATCGGAGAAAACGGAGACTGCTACGACCGGTATCTCGTGCGCATGGAAGAGATGCGGCAAAGCTTGCGCATTCTCGACCAGGCGCTCGAACGGCTTCCCGACGGACCGATCAACGTGGCGGATCCTCGAGTTTCGTTGCCGAGCAAGACCGATTGCATGAACGACATGGAGTCGATGATCCATCACTTCAAGTTGATCACCGAGGGTATCATGGTCCCGGCAGGTGACTGTTACTTCGCCATCGAGGGTTCGAAAGGGGAGCTCGGCATGTACTTGGTGAGTGACGGTGGTGAGAAACCGGTACGGTGGAGGATTCGCCCCCCCTCCTTTGTGAATCTGTCGGTGATCGCCAAGCTGGCCGAAGGCCATCTGGTTTCTGATCTGATCATGATCAACGCGTCGTTGGACATTGTGCTGGGTGAGATCGATCGATGAGTAAAATCCCCTTCAGGAACCCCGGATGGGCGGGCAATGTGGGTGAGTACAAGTTGACCGAGGAACAGGTTCGGGGGATCGACTTCGTGGGNGTCCGTCCTCTCGAGGGCGGGCACGCCGCCGCCGCGTCCACGTATCCGTTCATGTTGGAGGCAAAAGACCCCGGAGCACCCCTCTTCGAGGGGCCGTACCAGACGCGCTTCGAGAAAATCCTGACCCGGTATCCCACCAAGCAGGCAGCGCTACTTCCGGCCCTCAACTTGGCACAGGAAGTACGGGGGTACATCTCTCCAGAGACCATGGATCGGGTGGCGCAGCTCCTTGAACTTTCATCTGCCTACGTGCGTGGTGTCGCCACGTTCTACACGATGTACAACAAGCGGCCGGTAGGGCGGCACCTCGTCCAGGTGTGTACCAACATCAGCTGCAATCTGTGTGGGGCCCAGGACGTGCTCGAGGCGTTCCTGAAGCACACGAACACGGAGATGGGAGAGACTTCGCTAGACCGCGCGTTCACGGTGATCGAGGCGGAGTGCCTGGCGGGTTGCGGCTTTCCGACGTGCGTCCAGATCAACTCCCGGTACTACGAGAATGTGACCGTCGCCGAGGTTCCTCGGATCGTCGCCCACCTGAGGGGCAACGGGGATGGCTTTGTTCCACCGGACAACCGTGACGACGCAACCCACACCAAGTTCGCTGTCGACCCCCCCTCGACCAGGCCGGAGGGCGAGGAGTAGCCGTGGGGTACCCCTACAGCCACGAGAAGGAAGTTCCCATCATTTCCGAGCACTTCGGCGATCCTGAGGCCCGGACGCTCGAGGGTTGGAAGGCGCGGGGAGGTTATGAGGCGCTGAAGAAGGCCTTGGACATGAGCCCGGAAGACGTGGTGGAAATCGTCAAGGCGTCTGGGCTACGCGGTAGGGGAGGGGCCGGCTTCCCGACCGGGCTCAAGTGGAGTTTCATGCCCAAGGACAAGGCCAAACCCCACTACCTGCTCTGTAACGCCGACGAGTCCGAGCCGGGAACGTTCAAGGACCGTGAGGTTCTACGCTGGGTGCCGCATCTGCTCATCGAAGGGTGTGTCATCGCTGCCTATGCGATGGGCGCCGAGCATGTGTACATCTACTGCCGAGGTGAGTTCTTCGAAGCCACACAGGTGTTGGCGAAGGCGGTCGAAGACGCGTATGCGGACGGAATTCTCGGGGACGACGTACTAGGCTCCGGGCAGAAGATCGACGTGACCGTTTTTGCGGGGGCGGGTGCCTACATCTGCGGTGAAGAGACCGGGCTCATGAGCTCTCTCGAGGGGCGTCGGGGCGAGCCACGTGTGAAGCCACCATTTCCCGCGGCGGTGGGGGCCTTCGGCATGCCGACTACCATCAACAACGTCGAAACTCTTGCGGCGATCCCGCCCATTGTTACGAACGGCGGTGAGTGGTACCGGCAGTGGGGCACGGAAGAGAGTCCGGGCACCAAGCTTTTCTGCGTGAGTGGCCACGTGAACCGCCCAGGAAACTACGAGCTCCCACTGGGCTTCCCGCTCAAGGATCTCATCTACGAGGTGTGTTGCGGCATGGTCGAGGATCGGCCGCTGAAGGCCGTCATTCCGGGTGGAAGCTCCGTTGCGCTCTTGTCCGCTGAGGAAGCCGAGAACTGCTCTCTCTCCTACGAAGGGGTGATCGAGGCCGGATCGATGCTGGGGTGTGCCTCGGTGATCGTCATGGACGAGACCACCGACATCGTGCACCAGGTCGCGCGCATGGCTTCGTTCTACGCGCACGAGTCGTGCGGCCAGTGTACGCCGTGCCGAGAGGGCACCGCATGGGTCACGACGATACTCAAGCGTATCGAAGACGGCCGTGGCACAGAAGATGACCTCGACACGCTCGTCGAAGTCACCGATCAGATGATCGGCACCACCATCTGCGTGCTTTCAGACTCGGTGGCCCCTCCCGTGCAGTCCTCGATCGAGAAATTCAGAGATGAATACCTCGCCTTGATCCGCCGTGGTGAACGGGTGGGGGCCGCGTAGATCGATGGCCAAGAAGGCTACCGCCAAGCCCGCGGGCGTGACCCTGACGATAGACGGACAGGAACTCACGGTGCCCGTAGGGACGACGCTGCTCCAGGCCGCTCAGGGCGCGGGCACGGAGGTGCCGCACTACTGCTATCACCCGGGCCTTTCGTCACCGGCGATGTGCCGGCTCTGCCTGGTCGAGGTAGAGGGTGCGCCCAAGTTGCTTCCATCGTGCACAACCACTGTGTCGGACGGGCAAGTCGTCCACACCCAGAGCGACGATGCCACCCGGATGCGGCAAGGCGTGCTGGAGTTCTATTTGCTGAACCACCCGCTCGACTGCCCTATCTGTGACCAGTCGGGGGAGTGCGACCTGCAGGACTACGTGTTCGCCGAGGGTCGAGAGCACGGTCGTGGGCGTGAGGCCAAGCGGGTCTTTGGGCGCGACGATTTGGGAGGGGACATCCTCTTTTACGGAGACCGATGTGTCATGTGCACGCGTTGCGTGCGCTTCATGAATGAAATCGAGGAGAAACCACTACTCACCGTGGTCGAGCGCGGTAACCGTGCGGTGATCGACACCTTCTTCGACGAGGGATTGGAAAAGTCCGATTGGGCCGGGAACGTCGTGGATATCTGCCCAGTGGGCGCCCTCGTTTCGAAGGACTTTCTCCACAAGGCCCGAGCGTGGGACCTGGAGCATACCCCCTCGATCTGCCCGAATTGCAGCCAGGGGTGCAACATTGATCTGCACACGCGTGACAATCTGGTGCACCGCATGAAACCCCGAATCAACTTGGAGGTGAACGGGCACTGGATCTGTGACTACGGACGTGGCCGGTACGAGTGGCTCAACCGGGGGGACCGCCTGGAGGTGCCCGTCATGAACGCCGAGGGACGCAACACGGCGATGAGCTGGACGACCGCCCTCGAGGCTCTGAAAGTTCGGATCGGCGCGCTGCGCAAGAGCTCGGTGAAAGCAGTGGTGTCGCCCTTCTGGTCGAACGAAGACCTCGGTGCGGTTTCGCGCCTGGTTGAGACTCTGGGTGGTGGCTCCATTGTTTTCCGCTCTGCGCGGGCAGAGGAAGAAGTCGTGTTGCAGGGGTACGAGGGGTTGGCTCGCCGGAAGGCCTTGGCGCCCAATGGACAGGGTGCGGAATTGCTTGGATGCACACGGGTCGGAGACGACTTGGGGCAGGGAGGTCTGGAGGACTTGATGGACCACGAGGGGGTGGTCCTGGTTCTGGGGGACGCGCTGGACGATCAGCCCGAGGATTTTGCACCCAACGCGGGCCTGGTGCTCTATTTGGGGGCGTACACGTCTTCGGCTCTCGCTTCGGTTGATTTCCAGTTGCCGGTCACGACGTTCGCGGAACAAGAAGGGACGTTCACGAATCATGCTGGCCGGGTGCAGCGGTTCTGGCCTGCGCTGTCGGGGCCGGGAGCGGCCCGCCCGGCGTGGTTGGTCCTCGGTGCGCTCGTGGGAGCCCTGCAAGGTGAGGACGGGCCGAACACGGCCGAGAAAGCGTTCGATCTCGTGGCCCAAGCTATAAAGTCCTATAAGGGACTGGATTACGAAACGATCGGCGCTCAGGGTGGGCCCTCCGGGGCACCGGTACCCGTACCGGTGCCGGGGGACTGACGTGGATCTGAGTCCGATTACCGGTGTCCCGCTCCTCGTGGCCACATCACTCAAGATCGCCATCATGTTCGGCGTGGTAATGCTGACTGTGGCGTACACTACACTCGCCGAGCGGCGAGTTTCCGCTTTCATCCAAGACCGGCATGGCCCTAACAGGGTCGGACCGTTCGGGCTGCTTCAGCCGATTGCGGACGGCCTCAAGAACCTCGTCAAGGAAGAGGCGCTACCGGGGGCGGCCTCGAAATCCTACTTCATGCTCGGGCCGATGTTGGCGATGGGGCCAGCGCTCGTGACGTTCGCGGTGGTGCCTTTCGCCGCGCCGCTCCCCACGCAGTGGGGGGTCATCGACATGATTATCGCCGACGTGCCGATCGGCATCCTCTACATTCTGGCGCTCGGCTCCCTCGGTGTGTATGGGATTGTGATCGGGGGATGGGCCTCCAACAACAAGTATGCCTTCTTGGGTGCCCTACGAGCTTCCGCCCAGATGGTCAGCTACGAAGTAGCCCTCGGTTTGAGCCTGATTGTAGTGCTCATGATGGCTGGCAACGTCACGCTCACTGGAATTGTTTGGCAACAGCAGCAGTTGGGCTTTTGGTTCGCGTTCCCCCTGTCCTTGGGTTTCATCCTGTTCGTGGTGTCGGCCTTCGCGGAGACCAACCGGTTACCGTTCGACATGCCCGAGGCGGAGTCGGAACTCATCACTGGATTCCACACCGAGTACTCCGCAATGAAGTTCTCGATGTTCTTCATCGCTGAGTATGCGCACATGCTAACCGCGTCGGCGCTCATGGCTACCCTCTTTTGGGGCGGGTGGGACCTACCAGGGTCGTGGGACGACGCCTACTGGTACCGGGGTGACCTGATCCGTGGCTTCGATGAGTCCGGCGCCACCATCGCGGCGGCTCCGGCCGTCTGGAAGACGTTGCTGACCTTCGCCGCTTTTGCCCTCAAGACGGCGTTCTTCCTGTTCCTCTACATCTGGATCCGGTGGACGGTGCCACGTTTTCGTTACGATCAGGTGATGCAGCTGGGGTGGAAGATCATGCTGCCCACGGCGTTGGCGTACCTCATGGTCGTGGCCGGAACCATACTGGTCCTGGACCAGGTCGAAGTTTCCGGATTTGCCTTCGGGCTGACGCTCACCGGCGTCAGCGTCATCTGCACCGTGGCGTTCGTCTTCTTCCTCGATCGTGGCCGAATCATCGGAGGTGCGGCGTCTCCTTCGAAACCTGGCCCGGCTATACTCGAGCCAACCCCTGGTGACCAGGGCATGATCGCCGGCGAAGGAGCGACGGTCGGTGATTAGGAGATCAGGGATTATAAATAAGGTTATGCGATTTGTCCTAAGACGTGACGGAGTAACATAATGGCCATAACCACGCGAGTCATACAAAGGCCGGAGCCCGGGCAGACCTCCTACCTGAGGGCCACGTTGAAGGGGATGGCCCTGACGCTCCGGCACATGTTGAAGCGAAAGACCGTGACACGACAATACCCCGAGGAGCAGACCGAACTGCATCCGCGGTGGCGAGGCACGCACGTCATGGAGGTTCATGCTGACGGGCGGCCCAAGTGTGTTGCGTGTGGTCTTTGCCCAACGGTGTGTCCAGCCAACTGTATCCGGCTCGTGGGTGGTGAAGACGACAAGGGCAACCGCTACCCCATCGTGTACGAGATCGACGAGTTCCGGTGCATTTTCTGCGGAATGTGTCAGGAGGTGTGTCCGGTCGAGGCGATCCATGTCGGCCGTGACTTCGAGAACGCCGAGTATACCCGGGACCGCTTTGTGTACGACCTGGATCGGCTGATGAAGCAGGACCATCCTTCGACCTTGTTATGGGACCCAGCGGACCCGGACGGCGAGTGAAGGGCGCGTGACTGAAGTCCTCTTTTTCGTCTTCGCGGCGGTTGCGGTTGGGGGCGCGGTCGGGGTGGTGGTGAGTCGCAGTCCGGTGGCGAGCTTGCTGTTCATGGTTGCGACGTTGGCCAGCACGGCGGGGATCTTCGTAATTCTGGAGGCTCACTTCCTCGCGGCGGTGCAGATCATGGTGTATGCCGGCGCGATCATGGTGCTTTTCTTGTTCGTGATCATGCTGCTCAACCTAGGGCACGAGTACCAGCGCGACATCCGGGGGAATATTGCGCTTCTCATTGGATTTGCGGTGACGGGTGGTATGGGTGGGATGCTGCTGCGGCAGCTTGGGGGAGGTACTGGCGGTCTGGAGACCAATCTTGGCCCGGGTGACGTGATCGATGCGGCGTTGCTGGAACACGGGGCCGTGGGGGCGATCGCACGGCCGCTCTTCACGGACTACGTGGTTCCGTTCGAGTTGACGGGAATCTTGCTCCTCGTGGCCATCGTGGGCGCCCTCGTTCTAGCCAAGAAGGCGTCCTGACGTGCTGGCCGAGTCTCTCGTTTTNGCCGGGATCATCTTCGTGGTGGGTACCTTGGGTGTGATCGTACGCCGAAACGTGATCATCATGTTTCTGTGCATCGAGCTCCAGTTGAATGCGGTCAACCTCACGTTCGTTGCCTTTTCGAGGTATGTGGGCATCGAGGGTCAGATCTTCGTGTTCTTCGTCATCGCCGTTGCGGCGGCGGAAGCGGCGGTCGGTTTGGCGATCATCATTTCGATCTTCCGGCATTACGAGACGGTCAACGTGGACAACTTCAACCTCCTCAAGTGGTGAGCCGGTGCCGCANATCGGTCTCTTTCTGATGCAGGTGGACGGACTCGTGGAATCAACTGCCACATGGGAACCCGTCCTTCCGTGGCTCATCATTTTACTGCCTCTACTGGGCTTCTTTGTAAACGGGACGCTGGCACTATCCGCGGCCCGGAAATCAGCGGATGCGGTCCGAGCGGGCGGGGAGTTCGACTTCTTCGAGAATGGCCNGCCCCGCACCCACAGCCTACCCACCTGGGTGGGGCCCGGGGTTGTGTTCCTGGCATTCNTGCTCACCCTCGTCAACTTCATCGGGATGCTCGGCGCCGATCTACACGAGCCTTGGATCCGTAGCTATTGGCAGTGGATCAGCACGGGTGAACTGCAGGTGGGCGCTGCGATTCAGCTCGATCAGCTCTCGATGATCATGATGATGATCATCACTGGAGTGGGGGCGCTCATCCACGTGTTCAGCGTCGGGTACATGCAGGATGATCCAGGCTACCCTCGATACTTCGCGTACCTGAACCTGTTCGTTTTCTTCATGCTGGTGTTGGTGATGGGAGCCAGCTATCCGGTCATGTTCATCGGCTGGGAGGGCGTCGGGCTCTGCTCGTACCTCCTAATCGGATTTTGGTTCAGCGATGAGGCCAACGCTTCGGCCGGTAAGAAGGCCTTCATCGTGAACCGGATCGGTGACCTAGGTTTCCTACTTGCGATCTTCTTGTTGTATGTCCATTTCCAGCGGGTGGATTTCGCGGGTGTCTTTGTCGACACCGAGTCGGTTTTCGAGTACGGCGGCACGGTCGTCACGATCGTGACACTGTTCTTTCTTTTGGCTGCCACGGGTAAGAGCGCCCAAATCCCGCTCTACGTATGGCTGCCCGATGCCATGGCCGGTCCGACACCCGTGTCTGCCCTCATCCATGCCGCCACGATGGTGACGGCGGGGGTCTACCTGGTGGCGCGGTCCTCCGTCCTGTTCGCACTCGCACCGTTGAGTAGTGCCGTAGTGGCGGGAGTGGGTGTGCTTACGGCGCTCTTCGCAGCGACCATCGCCTTGAAGCAGAACGATATCAAGAAGGTCTTGGCGTATTCCACGATCTCTCAGTTGGGCTACATGTTTTTGGGTGTCGGCGTGGGGGCTTATACGGCGGGCATCTTCCATCTGATGACACACGCCTTCTTCAAGGCGCTCCTGTTTCTGGGCGCCGGGGCGGTCATCCACTCCATGCACCACGCCCTTCATCACACGAAGAAGGATTGGGACGCCCAGGACATGCGGAATATGGGTGGACTCAAAGCCTACATGCCGTACACGTGGATCACCATGTGGCTCGGCACAGTGGCGATTGCGGGGATCTGGCCCTTCGCGGGATTCTTCTCGAAGGACGAAATCATCTGGATGACCGGTGCGATGGCGGGTGCTGAGCAAGCGCCATACGCCACCCTCTATACCGTCTACTGGATCCTTGCGTTGGCCGCGGCCATGCTGACTGCGTTCTACATGACGCGACTGATGGTGATGACGTTCCACGGCGAGAACAGGACGGGGTCGAGAGAGGCCGAGCATCTCCACGAAGCTCCAAGAACCATGTGGATCCCTCTCGTTGTCCTGGCGCTGCTGTCCGTCTTCGGAGGGTGGATCAACGTGTCGACGGACCTACGAGAGTCCGTCCTGGGAGGCTTCGGCTTTCTTCCGATGGGCGAGTGGCTCCACCACTGGCTCGAGCCCGTCACCGAAGCTGCCCACCTGATACAGGAAACCAACCTAGGGGAGGTCGCCGAGGTCGCACCGCTCTTCGGGGGCGGAGAATGGGTGTGGGGACTCATCTCCTTCGTCGCGGCTTTGGGCGTCGTCTTGGCTACTCTACGGCTTCTGGGAGGCCGNAAGGTTACGGTAGTGGTGGACGATCCCGAACCGACGGGGTTTGCCCGCATCCTCTACAACAAGTGGTACGTGGACGAGTTCTACCATCGGTGGGTGGTGGGTCCCGTGGTGACCACCTCCCGAGTCCTGTGGCGGGTCGTGGATACCAAAATCATCGATGGGACGGTCAATATGGCGGGCAACGCGGCTCGGGCACTGGGGTGGGTGGTCAGCCTCTTCCAGACGGGTCAGGTCAATACCTACGCGTTTGTGCTGACCCTGGGTGTGCTGGTCATCCTTTCGATGGTCGTGTTCTAGATGTTGAACGCATTGGCATACGAAAGCTGGGTGCTCCACGCACTGATTTGGCTTCCGCTTCTGGGGATGGTCCACGTTCTCTGGGCCGCCGAAGATCGTGCCAAGGAACTTGCCCTGGGTTGGAGCCTCGTGGTCTTCGTCCTGAGCGTGGGACTTTGGTGGGCCTACGATCCGGACCTGGGCGGGGGGTACCAACTCNCGAGCAGCTTACCGTGGATCGAAGCGTGGGGTGTGAATTACGCACTCGGCCTGGACGGGATCAGCCTGTTCATGGTCATGCTGAGCACCTTCACGACCCCGCTCGCCATCCTGGGGTCGTTCAACTACATCAAGAAGCGACAGAAGTCGTTCTACGCGCTCATGCTTCTTCTCGAGGTCGGGGTCGTTGGAGTGTTCACGGCCGTGGATCTGTTTCTGTTCTACGTGTTCTTCGAGCTGACGCTGGTTCCGATGTATTTCATCATCGGAATATGGGGAGGAGAGCGTAGAGTCTATGCCGCGATAAAGTTCTTCCTCTACACCGCGATCGGATCCCTCCTGATGTTGGTGGGGATTCTGTACATGTATGCCCGGGGCAAGGCACTGCTCGGTGTCGCGTCCTTCGCCTTCGTGGACCTGTTCCAGATTCCGCTGACACCGGGTGAGCAGATGTGGTTGTTTGGGGCCTTCGCGTTGGCGTTCGCAATCAAGGTCCCCGTCTTCCCGTTCCATACCTGGCTGCCGGACGCGCACGTAGAGGCGCCGACGCCGGGGTCCGTGGTGTTGGCGGCGGTCCTGCTCAAGATGGGGACCTACGGGTTCGTGCGATTCCTGTTGCCGTTTTTCCCTTATGCGGCTCAGGATCCGAGGGTCGTAACACTCATGCTCACCTTGGGTGTTCTCGGTATCATCTACGCGTCGTGGGTGGCGGCCGTTCAGCCCGACGCGAAAAAGCTGGTGGCGTACACCTCCGTAGCACACATGGGGTTCGTGGTAATCGGTGTATTCTCCCTCAATCTGAACGGACTCCAGGGGGGGTTGTTGGTCATGATCTCCCACGGGATCTCCACGGGCGCCCTCTTTCTGCTCATAGGCATGCTGTATGAGCGCCGCCACACCCGGCTGATCGCAGACTTCGGCGGTATCGGGCGTGTCGCACCCTGGCTGACGACTGCGTTCGTGATCACGGCGCTGGCGTCCATCGGGTTACCTGGCACTAGTGGGTTCGTCGGGGAGTTCCTCGCGCTTCTCGGTACCTTCGAGGTCCATCCAGGTATGGCCGTCTTCGCGGCAAGCGGGGTCATTTTCGCCGCGTATTACATGCTGCCTATGGTGCAGCGTGTCTTCCTCAACGCGCTGGACAAGCCGGAGAACCAGGCCGTTCAAGACCTGTCCCGCCGCGAGGTCGCCATCTTGGCGCCGATGATCTCTCTCATGATCGTCATCGGTGTACATCCGAGCCCACTGCTGCGCAGGATGGAGCCCAGCGTCCAGATGGTCCTCGAGCGTGTGGACACGGCGGCCCCGGTTGGTGCGGCCCTTGTCGAGTTCCGCGAGGAAGAGACGGATCCGAGTGATACTCCGGACGTGATCCTCGACCGGATCAGATCCGCCGCCGAGCCGATGGACTAAGAGCTATGGAACTCGATTTCAGTAATCAGGCGCATTTCATCGTAGCTCTGGCACCAGAGATCATCTTGTCGGTATGGGGGATCGTTGTCCTTTTGGTCGGAGTCAGTTCCCGCCGTCCCGAGGGTCCGCGGACATCGGCCGACCTGGGATGGCTTTCTGTCTTGGGAATCCTGGCGGCCTCTCTAGCGAACGGTTGGCTTTACAGTGTCACTGAAGTGGGGACGCATTCGATGATCGCGCTGGACCGCTTCGCGTTGTTCTCGAACTGGATCATTCTTTCCGGCGCCGTGCTCGGTGTGCTGATCAGTCAGGGCTACATAAGACGGCAGGGCCTTCAGGCGGCGGAGTTCTACGCGTTGCTGATCTATGCGACCGTGGGATTGATGGTCATGGCCGCCGCACGCGACCTGATCGTCGTCTTCCTCGGCTTGGAGATCATGTCGATCGCGGCCTACGTATTGGCGGCCATCAACCGGAGAGATCCCCGATCGGCCGAGTCAGGACTCAAGTACTTCTTGCTTGGTGCTTTCTCGACCGGGTTTTTTCTCTACGGGATAGCCCTCGTATACGGCGCGACGGGCAGCACGCATATCGAGGCCATCGCGGATTCTGTTGCGAGCGGAAATGCGCACCGCGCCCTTCTCGTGTTCGGTATCGCGCTTCTGGCGGTCGGATTCTCTTTCAAGGTCTCGGTGATTCCATTCCATATGTGGACGCCGGACGTCTATGAGGGAGCGCCGACCCCGGTTACGGCCTTCATGTCCGTGGCCGTCAAGGCCGGCGCGTTCCTGGCGTTTTTTCGTGTCTTTTCCGTCGCCTTCGAGGGTGCATACGAGGTTTGGTGGACGATTCTGTGGTGGCTTGCCGTGCTCACGATGGTGTTCGGCAATCTCATCGCCACGGTGCAGGTCAGTGTCAAACGGATGCTCGCTTATTCCGGGATCGCACACGCGGGCTACCTCATGGTGGCGATCGTTGTTGCTAACAGCACGGCTTCCGCCGGGCTACTGTTCTATCTGCTGACCTATACGCTGATGAATATCGGCGCCTTTGCCATCGTCATCCTGGTATCTGGTGAGGGAGAGGACCGTCTCGAAATTGAGGATTACGCGGGATTCGGTTGGAGGCAGCCGTTACTCGGTGTCCTCCTCACGGTCTTTCTGCTTTCTCTGGCCGGTTTTCCCGGAACCGGCGGTTTCATGGCGAAGGTCTATCTCCTACAGGGGGCGATGGAGTCCAATTTCGTTTACCTCTCGGTCATCCTCGTGCTCACGACCGTGGCTTCGTACTGGTATTACTTGCGCGTGGCCTGGTTCATGTGGATGAAGGATGCGCCTCCCGATGTCGCCGTTGAGCCGATCCAGGTANCCTTTGCTATGCGNGTGGCCTTGNTTGCCTGCGTGGTNCTGATCCTGTATCTCGGTGTTTTNCCCGGAGCAACCTTGGNATTGGCACGTTCGAGTGTCAGTGTCCTTTCCGCCCTGNGTCCAGAGTTGATCGGTCTGGTTCCCTGAACTCCATGCCTGNTTCCATATCTGCNCCTGAACACATCTTCCGCCAGTACGATATTCGCGGTCTTGTCGACGCTGAACTGACTCCCGACGTCTGCGAGGGCGTCGGGCGTGGCTACGCGACCATGGCCTACCAACAGCTTGGCCGGGTTCCTCGCGTCGCTGTGGGGCAGGACAACCGTCCCTCTTCTCCGGCACTGGCCTCTGGCTTGATCCGAGGGCTCAACGGCTCCGGCGCCGACGTCGTGGATATCGGGACCGTTCCCACGCCCTCGCTCTACTGGGCCGAGCAGACCCTTCCCACGGATGGCGGAATTCAGATCACGGGTTCCCACAATCCTCCGGGGTGGAACGGCATCAAGATGACGCTCCAGGCCATGTCGGTATACGGCGACCGGATTCAGGAAATCAAGCACGCCATAGGTACGGGTGAGTTCAGAGAAGGTGCCGGCACTTCCGAANCCGTCGACNTCNTGGATCGTTACGTGGCGGATCTGGCCGGACGGTTCGACCTTTCGCGTCCGGTCAAGATCGTGCTGGATTGCGGAAACGGCGTTGGATCGCTCGTGGGCGTGGAGTTACTCGAAGCGCTCGGTGCGGAGGTCGTTCCCCTGTATTGTGAGTCGGACGGCACGTTCCCCAACCACCATCCGGATCCGACCGTGGACGAGTACCTGGTGGACTTGATCGACACGGTACGCCTCGAGGGGGCCGAATTAGGGATCGGGTTCGATGGAGACGCAGACCGTATCGGGGCGGTTGACGAGAACGGCCAGATCGTTCGCGGAGACCTCCTGCTGTTGCTGTTCGGGCTCGACATCCTCCGCCTACGGGGGCCGGGGGAAAAACTCGTCTTCGACGTGAAGTGTTCTCAAGTTGTTTCAGACGAATTTTCGAGGGCCGGTGGGGAGGCGATCATGTGGAAAACTGGACACTCCCTGATCAAGGAGAAGATGAGGGAGACGGATGCGGCCCTCGGGGGCGAGCTGTCCGGCCATATCTGCGTGGCCGACAATTACCTCGGGTTTGATGATGCGCCTTATGCGGCTTGCCGGCTGATGGACCTGATCGCACGGTCCGGGCGTACTCTCTCGGAGATGGTCTCCGACTTTCCGGTGTACGTGTCCACGCCAGAGTTGCGCATTGAGGTAACCGAAGAAACCAAGTTCGCCATCGTGGAGGCGGCTCAGAACCACTTCAGGGAGATTCGAGACGTGGTCGAAGTTGATGGTGCACGAGTGAAATTCGACGGTGGATGGGGCCTCCTGAGGGCTTCCAATACGCAGCCGATCCTAGTGGCGCGTTATGAAGCCGAAACCGAAGNGCANCTGACCACCATTCGCGGTGAGATCGAATCNTGGCTGCGNACGAAAGGTGTGGAGGTGTAAAGTGGATCACNCAAAACTCAGAGGCGGTCGCCTCCTGGTCACGATAGGCATCGCGTTGCTGACGATCTCGTTGCTCGGACGGATCGCGGCCCAGGCCTACATAGAGATTCTTTGGTTCAATTCCGTGGGGTACTCCTCGGTCTTTTGGACTCGATTTTTCTGGGAATGGGGTGTGCAGCTGATCGGGGGTGTGTTGGTGGGTGTGGCGTTCTTCTTCAANCTGCGAGTCATTGCGCGCGCGCTCGGTGGAATCCGGATCAAGCGACGGGTGGGCGATCTCGAGATTTCAGAGCAAATCCCNGAGAANTACGTGGTTTGGGGCATCGGCGTATTTTCTGTGTTGGGGGGGGCTTGGTTTGCTGCTTCAATCCCCGGGTCCATGGGTCTTGACGTCCTCTTTCTCCTCAACGCACCGGAATGGGGAGTGACGGATCCTATCCTGGGTCGGGATCTGACGTTNTTCGTCCTCCTATTACCCCTNCTGAGGGCGGCGGCGGTCGCCGGGCTAGTTGTTTCCTTCCTCATTTTTACACTTGCCGCCGCGGGTTATGCCGGCACCGGGGCGCTCCAATGGGGACAGGGGCGATTGGTAATCGAGGACCGCCCTCGGAAGCACCTTGGCGTTATCGCCGCCGTGTTCTTNGCCGTGTTGGCTGGGCAGTTCTACGTGTTCCGTTACGTGCTCCTGCTGAACGGATCCTCTGGCGTACAGGGAATCTTCGGATTCACCGACGCCGGGGCCCGCATGCTCGCATACAACGTCCTCNCCGTGCTCGCTCTCGCCGTGTCCGCGGCCGCGTTGTGGACCGGCTTCAAGAACCGTCTNGTGCCCCTAATGGTCACCTTCGGACTCTTGATCNCGGGTGGACTGGNTGTGGGACAGGTGTATCCGTCCTTCGTACAGCGCTTTCGGGTAGAGCCCAATGAGCTGGAACGGGAATCGGAGTACATCCTGGAGAACATGCGGTTCACCAAGATGGGGTTCGACCTGACGGATCTAGAGCGGCGCGAGTTTGATTACGAGCGGACCCCCAACGTGGACTGGCTAGCGGCGGCCGCCCAGTTCGAGGGCCTTCCCATCTGGAGTNCACAAGCGCTTCTGACGACCTACCGACAGTTGGAGGCNCGCTACCCGTACTACGAGTTTTCGGGGGTGACCGTGGACCGCTACGAAGGTCTGGACGGGTTGGTCCCGGTAACGCTAGCAGTACGGGAGGTTCTTCCGAGAGGGATCCAAGATCAGAACTGGCAGAATCTACACCTCCGGGNCGAGTACATCCGGGGGATGGGAGCGGTCGTCAGNGCGGCTACGGCCCGCACACCAGAAGGGCGTCCCTCGATGTTCGTGTCTGGGATTCCNCCGGAATTTTCGGCGAGCGACGACGCGCCATTAGGTGTCAACTTGACGCGGCCGGAAGTCTACATAGGAATACGCCCCCAGCAATATGCCATTGTCAATCCCGAGGCTACGGGGGATGCGGCAGGTGTGGATGGGGGGGAGCAGCAGCCCGGGGTCGATTTTCCCGNGGGCATACAGCTCGATTCACCCTTGAGGAGGCTGGCCCTCGCTTGGCGCTTCCNAGATTGGAATCTACTCATCNCCGGGGAGGTGAACCGGACCAGCAGATTCGTNTTCCGAAGGGATGTTCTGGATCGGGTGACACGAATTTCTGGGCAGCTTCTCCGGTTTCCTGAGGCCCCCTACCCGGTNATTCACGAAGGGCGCATCGTCTGGATTCTGGAGGGATTCACCTGGACGAGTTCTTTCCCTCTGTCGACGCTGCAGGATCTCGAGGCGGGAAGGGCGGTTCGGTACGTCCGAAACAGTGTGAAGATCACGATCGACGGAGTCACGGGCGAAATGAATTTCTACATCGTCGACGACGTGGATCCACTGCTTCAGGCATATGCCGAGGGCCTCCCAGGGCTGTTCCGGCCCTTGAGCGACATGCCGGGGGGGTTACGCGACCACATCCGGTATCCCCGATCCATGCTGAGCCTCCAGGCCCGTGTCCTCTACCAGTACCACCAGGAGACNTCTCNGTTGTTCCACGGCCAGCAGGATGTTTGGACCCTGCCGCAGGAGTTGGCCCAGGGTACTACCCCCGTGCCATATCAGCCGGAGTACGGGCTATATCGGCTTCCGGGAGAGGAGGAGAGTGANTTTCTCCTCACCTCCGTGTTCGTGCCCCGTGGACGGCAAAACCTTACGGCCATCTTGACCGCTTCGAGCGATCCCGACCGTTACGGCGAACTCGTTCTGTTCGACGTCCCCGTCGAGGATCAGGTACCAGGGCCACGTCAGGTGGAGGCGCTGATCGAGCAGGATCCGGTCATCTCGCAGCAGTTCTCGTTGTGGAGAACCGGCGGGAGCCAGGTGTGGACCGGGCATCTGCATCTGGTACCGGTCGGCAGAACACTTCTCTACATGGAGCCGGTGTTCCTTGCTGCCGAAGAGGACGCGATCCCTGACCTCACGCGGTTCGTCGTAAGTGACGGATACCGCGTTGCGATGGAGGANACGCTTCAAGAATCGATCCAGGCACTGGCCCGGATCGCCGACGCGTCTGCCCCTGACCTGATCTTCGGCGACGGTCCGTTGGATCTGCCCTCCCTTGACACCGANCAATGGCCAGCAGAGGCCTTGGCGCTGCTCGAGGCGGCCGATGCCGCCCTACGTACCGGTGACTTCCAGGGGTTCGGAGACGCGCTCGACGAACTCCGAGCCCTCCTCGAGCGACTTTCCACCGGTCCCACGAACTAGTAGCGCCATGGACATCCATGAGTATCAGGCCAAAGAAATTCTACGTGCCAACGGCATACCAGTGCCTCCTGGAGAGGTCGCCACCACGCCCGACGAGGCGGTNGCGATCGCGGAACGATATGGGGGGACTGTGGTCGTGAAGGCTCAAGTTCATTCTGGGGGACGGGGTAAAGCGGGCGGTGTGAAGCTGGCCGCCTCGACGTCCGAGGTCCGTGAGCATGCCGAGAACATTCTGGGCATGAAGATTTCGGGCCTTACGGTGGAGAAAGTGCTCATCACGCCGGCGGAAGACATCGATACGGAAGCCTACGTGGGTGTCCTCATCGATCGAAAAGCGCAGGCGGCCACATTCATCGTCTCCGCTGAGGGCGGGATCGACATTGAGGAAGTTGCGCACTCCGATCCGGATGCCATACGGAAGCTCACGATCGACCCCCGTTATGGCCTGATGCGTCATCAGGCNTACGGGCTGGCCAACTCCCTCTACCAGGACCCGGCCTTGGTGAAGCAAGCCACCAAGGTCATCCACCAACTATATGCCGCGTTTGCGTCGAGCGGTGCGTCGATGATCGAGATCAATCCGCTCATCTCGACGGATGCGGGCGAGGTCAAGGCGATCGACGCCAAGATGAGTCTCGACGACAGTGAATTGTTCAGGCATCCCGAGCTCGTCGAGTACAGGGATTTGTCCGCAGAACCGACCGCCGAGACCAGAGCCCGGGAAGCCGATCTCAGTTACGTCAAGCTCGACGGGAACGTCGGGTGCTGTGTCAACGGAGCTGGGTTGGCCATGGCGACCATGGACCTTGTGAAGTATTACGGTGGCGAGCCAGCCAATTTCCTCGATATTGGGGGCTCCTCCAACCCCGAAAAAGTTGTCTCCGCGCTGGAGATCATCACCTCGGACCCGAACGTGAAGGTCATCCTGATCAACATTTTCGGGGGAATTACTCGCTGCGACGATGTTGCACGCGGCATCATCGAGGCAACAACACGCATCGATATCAAACCACCGATCGTGATTCGACTCACCGGGACGAACGAGAAGGAAGGGCTCGAAATTCTTGCGGAAGCTGGATTCTCGGCGTCCTCTTCGATGGACGACGTGGTCGAGCGAGGCGTGGAGATGGCGAATGCCGGCTAGCGGAGCCTCCGAAGTCTGTAGTTAGTCCCTCTCGCGAACAAATAAGAAGAGACGATAGATGGCGATCTTAGTCGAGGAGAATACCAGGCTGGTGGTCCAAGGGATTACCGGCCGAGACGGGTCGTTCCACACACTTCAAATGATGGAGTACGGGACGGCCGTGGTGGCGGGTGTTACACCGGGGAAAGGCGGGCGAACCTTCGCAGGCCCCGACGGTGCGGGCGTGCCGATCTTCAACACGGTGGATGAGGCCGTAGCCGAGACCGGGGCCAACACCTCGGTCGTGTACGTGCCGCCTGCCTTCGCTGCGGGTGCGATTGAGGAAGCCGCGGATGCTGGAGTCTCGTTCGTTGTGGCCATCACCGAGGGTGTTCCGGTGCAAGATATGGCGCGCGCGCACGCGTTCGCGCGGGATCACGGCACGCGGATTTTGGGGCCGAATTGTCCTGGTGTCATCTCTCCAGGGAAGGCGAAGGTGGGTATTATTCCGGGCAACATCGTAACACCCGGACCAGTGGGTGTTATCTCTCGCTCGGGGACACTGACGTACGAGGCGGTGATCCATCTTACCAACGCCGGAGTCGGACAGACTACTTGTGTGGGAATCGGCGGTGATGCGCTGATTGGGACGAATTTCGTCGATGCACTCGAGGCGTTTGCCGATGACGGCGATACCGAAGCGATCGTCATGATAGGAGAGATCGGGGGCACCGACGAACAGGAGGCCGCCCAGTGGGTGAAGGAGAACCTGGGTGTTCCGGTCGTAGGATTCATCGCCGGCCAGACTGCCCCCTCCGGTCGCCGCATGGGCCATGCCGGTGCGATTATCAGTGGTTCCTCGGGGACCGCCGAAGAAAAAATGAAAGCTTTTGAAGAGAACGGGATCTCGGTAGCCAAACGCCCTGTGGATATCGTGCGACTCATCCAGGGCGTGCTTTCTGCATGAGAGCCTTCCCGTGAAAGTCGTGGAAATGCTTCGGCGCGGGGCGATTCTCGTTCCGCTCGACGGTCTGGATCTCAAGGGGGCTCTGACCAGTTCGCTCCGAGCCGTTTCCGGNGTCTCAAACGAGGCCGTGGAGAAGCTCGCCGCAGATCTCGTCGCGGGCGCATCTGGGGAGATCNGTCGAATACACGAACGNGTTGTCGTGGCTCTCGCGGAGTCCGTTGACGTCGAGGAAATCTCCGTGGTTATCGGTGTTTCACCCGTAGGGTTCACGGGAGATGAGACTGACGCTGCTGCGATCGTAGGCGCCGTGGAAGCGGGCGGAGTCGGTGCCCCCGGAGACGATCCCGACTCCGAAGCGCTCCTGCTAATCCTGACTCCGCNCCGGCTTGTTTCCATGGGNGNTCAGATGCTCCCCACCCTGAGGCGGTTTTTTCGGGAAGAAGCAAGCGTCGCTCCAATCTTGAACGCCCGNTCAAGCGCCGACGTTGAGAGCGTAGCCGTGTTCATGGACCTGGATCCCCATCGGAGTCTTCTCGTAGAGGACATGGTCGAGCCCATCCAATATCGAGTATATCCGGATACGCCATACTCGGAGGTGGTGGATCTCATGGTTAGGAGGGAGCTTCNGGCAGTTCCCGTGGTNGGCGAGGACTACGAGTTCCTCGGTGTCGTCACGACTGGGACCGCGTTGGACGAGCTCGTCTCACGGGCCCGAGCAGAGAGCGTCGGCGGCGGTCATNCGNCCGNACGGGGAGAGCCGACAGCGAGGGAAGTNATGACTCGTACCGTGATGTGTGTTTCAGAAGATCAGAACCTCATCGAGGCGGCGTCNATCATGGTGAACAGGGGCGTCGAACAACTCCCGGTAATCCGGGACGGAGAGATGGTTGGCTTCCTCACGCGTGGGGAAGTGCTTCGCTGGCTCTTCTCGAGTANATCGCTCGAGCACGAAGAAGCGCCTTTTCAAGAGGAATAGACTTAGATGAGCCTTACGCTCGGAATCATAAAGCCGGATGCGGTGGAGTCCGGTAAAGCGGGAAATATTCTTGCCCATCTCGAAGCTTCCGGATTTACAGTCAGAGCTTTGCGAATGACCGGAATGAACACGGCCCAGGCGGCTGCGTTCTACGCTGTTCATAAAGAGCGCCCGTTCTTCGACTCCCTGGTCACCTTTATGACATCAGGTGCCGTCATCCCGATAGTGTTGGAGGCCGAAGATGCAGTCAGGAAGCTTCGTGCGGTAATCGGAGCGACCGATCCTGCTGAAGCCGATGAAGGAACGGTTCGCAGGCTGTTCGCGGNGTCGAAGGAGCGCAACGCGATCCATGCATCGGATTCGGACGAGAACGCTGCGGTCGAAATCGCTTTCTTTTTTTCCGGGTATGAACAGCTCNGCCTCTGAGAGACTAAACCGCTNATTTGCGGCCTTTCCTGACCTCCCACGCGTTGACTCCCTCTGGGGCTTGGGATAGTTTTTCCGACCATGCTCAAACTCGATTTGTTTGACTTGGAGCGACGAGAAACGCTGCGAGTCGAAGGGCGGATCGAGGCGGACGACGAGGGTCTTCCCTTCGTAAATGAGAAGCCCTTCAACGTTGTCNTGAACGCCACCTGGGCAGGGTCCGGCGAGTTGGTGGTGATGGGTGGCGTGGTCGGTGCAGTGAGCCAGGATTGCCGTCGGTGTCTGGATCGCGTCAAGCGGCGGGTCGATGTTGATATCACGCTTCTCTTCGCACCGCCGGATCTGTTGGAGGAGGACGATACTGAGACGCACCGGCTCGAAATGGGCGTCCGAGAGATCGACCTCGAACCGTACGTTCGGGAAGAGGTGATCCTCGCGATACCCGCCTTTGCCGAATGCAGGGATGATTGTCGAGGTCTGTGCGCCGGCTGCGGTGAGAATCTGAACGAGTCGGAATGTAAGTGTTCGCCGGGAGGTATTGACCCACGGTGGGATGCCCTCAGAGCACTCGAGAACAAGTGAGTAAGGCCGATGGCTGTACCGAAAAAAAGAACTTCGAAGCAGCGCAAGCGTAAGCGCCGCACTCATTATAAAGCTGAGCCGGTGGTCACAAATACCTGCTCTCGCTGCGGGGATCCCAAGATCCCACATCGAGTGTGCCCCAGTTGCGGGTACTACGGTGGTGAGCAGGTGCTGGACCCCGACTTAGACTAGTCTAGAGCGATCGACGTGCGGATTGCCCTCGATGCCATGGGTACGGATGCGGCTCCGGCAGTCGAGGTAGCCGGCGCCATCAACGCTCTGAAAAAACCTGGATCGGACTTCGACATCATCCTCGTCGGGGACTCCGATGTACTCGAGACGGAACTCGGCAAGCACGCTGGATTTCCGGCCGACCGACTGAGCATCGTCCACGCCTCTCAACGGATCATGTCGGGCGACCCCCCCTCGACGGTTCTGAGGCACAAACCCGATTCGTCCATCGCTGTGGGCGTGGGCCTTCACAAGGAAGGTGAGGCCGACGCGTTCATCAGCGGAGGGTCTACCGGTGCCGTCATGGCGGCATCGCTTTTCATTCTCCGATCTTTGGAGGGAGTGGATCGTCCAGCGATAGGTACGGTGGTCCCCTCGGCGGGCGGTCCACTGTTACTCTTGGACGCGGGGGCGAACGTCGATTGCAAACCACACCAGCTCGTTCAGTTCGCGCACTTGGGGAAGGTGTACGCCCAGGACCTGATGGGTATCGCCGATCCCCGTGTCGGTCTTCTCAATATTGGCGCGGAGCCCAAGAAAGGTGACGATCTGGCTGTGGCGACGTACGAATTGTTGGTGGGAAGCGGCCTCAACTTCGTGGGAAACGTCGAAGGCCGCGGTATTGTCGAGGGTGGATGCGACGTTCTGGTGTGCGATGGATTCGTCGGGAACGTGCTTCTTAAGTTTTACGAATCGGTGGCGAGCTTCATCGTGGGCTTGTTGACGAATGCTTTGGGCGACGCGCAGAACAGCCATGATCTCGAGGAGGTTTTCCGGTTGTTGGACTATACGGAAACGGGCGGTGCGCCACTGCTCGGTGTAAATGGGATTCCGATCATTTGCCATGGAAGTTCGCCGCCAAAAGCCATTGAAGGTGCGATCTATGTTGCGGACCGGGCAGCCAAGGCCTCGATGGTTTCTCACTTCATAGGGGCGCTGGCCCGGCCAACCGAATCGGGTAGCGCGGTTTGACGGCGACGACTCCTCTCGTTGAAATCGCGTCTACAGGCCGTTACTTGCCTGACCGCGTGGTGACGAATCGAGATATGGAATCGATCGTCGAGACCTCTGATGAGTGGATCTTCGAGCGAACCGGAATCCGTGAACGNCGGCTCGCGCCTCCAGGGATGACCGCCGCCCATATGGGTGCTGGCGCCGCTCGGATCGCGATGGAGCGGGCTGGGGTGGCGCCCGAAGACGTGGATATCCTCATCGTTTCTACGGCCACCCCCGACCGTTGGCTCCCCGCCACGGCCTGCGATATCCAGGCTCTCATAGGGGCAAGGAAAGCGGTCGCCTTCGATATTTCTGCCGCCTGCTCGGGATTTATCTATGCGCTCACGCTCGCGGAGGGTCATCTCTCGACGGGTCGTGGTGAAATCGCCCTCGTCATCGCGACGGAGAAGATGTCTTCGATCGTAAATTGGGAGGATCGCTCCACTTGTGTGTTATTCGGCGACGGAGCGGGCGCCGTGATCGTGCGCAAATCCTCGGAGGAGCGGGGTATCCTGGGTACGCACCACCAGTCCGACGGGAACCTAGNGGAACTCCTCTATCGGCCAGCGGGTGGGGCCGCAATCCCGATGGACGAAGAAGTATTGCGGGATCGGACACATCTTCTACGCATGTCTGGGCCAGAGGTATTCAAGCATGCGGTGCGGGCGATGGCGGATGCCTCCAAGCAGGCGCTGGCACTCTCCGGCTGGGAGATGGAGGACGTGGACCTGGTGTTCCCCCATCAAGCGAACATCCGAATAATCAAGGGGACTGCCCGCTACATGGGNCTGCCCATGGAGAAAGTGTTCGTCAACGTCGACCGATACGGAAACATGAGCTCGGCAACCATTCCGGTGGGGATGGACGAGGCGATCGAAGAGGGGCGACTACAGCGCGGCATGAAGCTACTACTCGTCGCGTTCGGGGCTGGGTTGACGTGGGGCGCCATGGCTGTTCGCTGGTAGGAATGAGCTGTCCTTGATCATGTGCCTCGCACTTCTTTTCCCTGGACAAGGCTCCCAACACGTGGGGATGGGCCGTTCCCTGGCGGATACTTATCCTGAGGCCGCCTGTGTGTTCGAAGAAGCGGACGACGTCCTGGGGTTCTCGATTTCCAAACTCGCTTGGGAGGGGCCCGAGGAGGACCTCGTACTCACGAAAAACGCCCAACCGGCGATGCTCGTCCATTCCACTGCGGTAAGCCGGGTCATCCAGGGCCGCCTCGGCGAGGTGGGCCTGGCCGCGGGGCACTCCTTGGGGGAGTTCTCCGCTCACGTCGCGGCGGGCACCCTCGATTTCGCCGAGGCCGTGCTCACCGTGCGCTTGCGCGGAGAACTGATGTACGCCGCCGGACTCGAGCGGCCCGGTACGATGGCCGCCGTGATCGGACTCGATGATGAATCCGTCGTTTCGGTCTGCGAGCAGGCGCAGGACGAAGCCAGCGTGTGTGTCCCTGCGAACTTCAACGCCACAGGTCAGGTGGTCATCAGCGGGGACCTCGCTGGCGTGGAACGGGCGATGGACTACGCCATGAAGGCCGGCGCCAAACGCGTGGTCCGGCTGAATGTTTCCGGAGCATTTCATTCACCGCTGATGGCGCCGGCGGAGGCGGAATTCGAGGATTGGCTCGCACCTCTGTCCTTTCACGATCCCGCGTTCCCTGTTATCGCCAATGTTACCGCGAAGCCGGTATCGACAGGAGACGCGGCACGGGCGTTATTGATTCGACAATTCACCACGCCTGTACAGTGGGCCGCCTCAGTCCTGCACATGGCGGACTGCGGTGCAGACCGGTTCCTGGAGATCGGACCTGGATCGGTGTTACGCGGGCTGAACCGGAGGATCGTAAGACGCATTCCGTGCGTATCTCTTGGTGAGCCGGAAGATCTCGATGAATGGAAAGCTTGAGGCGCCACCCATGAAGGAACTCGAAGGACAGGTTACGCTCGTCACGGGAGGCTCCCGTGGTATTGGGCTTGCGATCGCACAGGAACTTGCTCGCGCCGGCGCCGTAGTGGCCGTAGTGGCGCGCAACGGGGAGGCAGCCGAGGCTGCCGCGGCCTCGCTCGAGGGTTCCGGGCACAAGGGGTACGCCTGCGACGTAAGTGAGGCGGCTGGTGTCAAAGTGNTGGTCGCCGAGNTCGAAGAGGAGCTGGGGCCAGTTGACATCNTGGTGAACAACGCGGGCATCACCCGGGACAACATCTTCGTCCGAATGAAGGAAGAGGAGTGGGATGAAGTCCTCGCAGTCAATCTCAAGGGCGCGTTCAACATGACACACGCTCTTGCCCGTGGCATGATGAGGCGGCGGCAGGGTGTGGTCTTGAATATCACGTCGGTGGTTGGAGTCGTTGGAAACGCCGGTCAGGCGAACTACGCCGCTTCCAAGGCCGGCCTCATCGGGTTTACGAAGAGCATCGCGAAGGAGTTAGCGCCACGAGGGGTCCGGTGCAACGCGATCGCGCCGGGCTTCATCACGACCGACATGACGTCAGAGCTGCCCGAAACCGCCGTGGAAGAGTTACATTCGCGAATTCCGCTTGGGCGTTTTGGCGAGCCTGAAGACGTGGGTGGGCTGGCGCGCTTTCTTGTGGGACCCGGAGCCCGCTACATTACCGGCCAGGTCGTGGCGGTAGACGGAGGGATGGCCATTTAGGGTGATCCTGATCCGAGTGGTCGGATCGACCTGACACATATTTAGACTCACTTTTTCGGAGGCACCATGGCTGACAACACTGCCGCGAAGGTCAAGGCAATCATTATCAACGAGTTGGGAGTGGATCCGGAGAAGGTCACTAACGACGCCTCCTTCGTCGACGACCTCGGAGCCGATTCTCTGGATACCGTAGAGCTTGTGATGGCGTTCGAAGAAGAGTTCACCATCGATATTCCGGACGAGGATGCGGAGCAAATGCGTACTGTGGGCGAAGCGATCGCCTACATCGAGAAGCGCGAGGAGTCGTGAGCCCACTAGAACCTCTATTGTAGGGGCGTTCTGGCGATGAGCGATAGCCGTCGTAGGGTGGTTATTACGGGCCTGGGGGCAATCACTCCGGTAGGAAATGACGTGCCGGCGACCTGGGGCCAGTTGTTGGCCGGCGGGAGCGGGGCGGCACCCATCACCATTTTCGAGGCCACGGCGGAGTTCACCTCCCGAATCGCTTGTGAGGTGAAAGACTTCGATCCGCTCAATTTCCTCGAGAAGAAAGAAGCTCGCCGATACGACCGTTTCGCGCAGTTCAGCGTCGGGGCCGCCGCCGAGGCTATGCGAAGCGCCGGACTCGAGGGCGCACCCCACGGTGTCTCCGCCGAACGCTTTGGTGTGATCTTCGGCAGCGGAATCGGCGGCATCGCCACAATGGAAGCCCAGCATGATCAGATGCGCGCGCGCGGTCCTGGGCGAGTCAGCCCTTTCTTCATCCCTATGTTCATTCCCGACATTGCGGCGGGCCTGATTTCGATCCGCTTTGAGGCGAAGGGGCCGAATTATGCGACGGTATCCGCGTGCGCGTCAGGCGCCCACGCAATCGGGGATGCGTTTCGGTTCATCGAGCGCGGTGATGCCGACGTNATGATCGCCGGGGGCGGGGAAGCCACGATCACTCCGCTGGCCGTGGCCGGATTCGCGTCCATGAAGGCGCTCTCCACCAGAAACGATGATCCCGCTTCTGCCTCCCGCCCCTTCGACAAGGGCCGGGACGGATTCGTCATCGGAGAGGGAGCTGGTTGTGTCGTCTTGGAGGCATTGGAGACGGCGGATGCCCGTGGTGCGACGATCGTCGCCGAGGTAATCGGATATGGTGTGTCGGCTGATGCGCACCACATCACCATGCCGGCGCCGGAGGGACGGGGTGCCCAACACGCCATACGGATGGCCATGGATGACGCGGGATTGAGCGCAGAGGACGTGGACTACATCAACGCCCACGGTACGTCGACCCAAGCCAATGACCGGAACGAGACCGCGGCGATCAAGCAAGTTCTGGGGGATTCAGCGTATTCGGTGATCGTGGGCTCGACGAAATCCATGACGGGCCACCTGCTGGGTGCGGCCGGCGGCGTCGAGGCCGTTGTCACGGCGTTGGTCTGCCAGCATGGTCTTATTCCCCCCACCATNAACTTGACCGATCCNGACCCGGATTGTGACCTCGACTACGCACCGCACGGTGTCGTCGAACNCCCGGTGAACGTCGCACTNTCCAACTCCTTCGGATTTGGCGGGCACAACGCTTGTTTGGCCATTCGGGCCTGGGGAGGGCAATAGCTCGACTGGGAAAGCTCCAATGGGCTGAACNGGGGGCGATTACGATGGGCTCGATGAGNATTGGCTTCGGATACGANTCGCACCGCTTCGACGGGGCACGTCCCCTTGTGCTTGNTGGTGTCCGGATTCCGGATCAGCCCGGACTTCGAGGGCACTCCGACGGAGATGCCATCGCGCACGCGGTCACGGATGCCTTGTTGGGCGCCGCGGCCTTGGGTGACATCGGGCGGTATTTCCCCCCTTCNGAGNCTCGGTGGAAGGACGCGGACTCTATGGAATTGCTGGCGCGCGCCGTAGAACTCATCGGTGAATCCAACTTCCGGNTCTGCAATCTCGACGTCACCGTGATCACNGAGCAGCCCAAGATCGCCCCCAACGNGCAGGAAATGNTAGCGCGGCTCTCAGAGGTACTCGGTACCGCTCCCGATGCCATTTCCGTCAAAGGGAAAACGAACGAGGGCATGGGCTGGATCGGGTCTGGGGAGGGCATGGCAGTACACGCGGTGGCACTTCTGGAGGGGGAGGGGGGCGATGACGCCCGTCGGGTCCCCTAAGGCGGCTCGCTTTGCCTCCGCAACAGCTTTCGGTTGAGCGAGGACGTGGACGGGCTTCTTGTCTGGCTGGGGGACGTACCCCCGTTCCTGATGTATCTGGTGCTGGGTGTGGGCGCCGCGCTGGAGAACGTCGTCCCTCCGATTCCCGCAGACACGTTCGTGCTGCTCGGCGGTTTTTTGTCTGCCCGAGGAAGCGCTGCAGTGGGGGTCGTCTTCTTTGTCACGTGGACAGCCAACGTGCTTTCTGCACTTGCGGTCTACACNGTCGCCTATCGCTACGGCGANCTGTTTTTCCANACTCGACTCGGGANATACCTGCTCGACCCGAAGCAAGTCGGAATCGTGCGAAAGTTTCACCANCGGTGGGGGGCGGCGGCCATTTTCTACACACGGTTCTTACCGGGGTTGCGGGCGATCGCGCCCGTGTTTGTGGGCCTCATCCGACAGCGCCCACTTACAGTGGTGTTCCCCCTCTTGCTGGCTTCGGCGATCTGGTATGGAGCCCTCGTCTGGATCGGAGCATTCGCTGGGCGCAACATCGACCATCTCCTAAGGACACAGACCCGTCTCAATTGGACCCTGGCCAGTATCGCGGGCGTGATTCTTGCGCTGTTGGCCTGGTGGTGGTTCCGTTCTCGGGCGAGTGGAGGAGCGGATGCCGAGGTGGGGCCGGGGCAGCAGGGTGACGAACCCCAACAACCGAATGAATGAGCTAATCAAATTTCGGGTCGAACAATACGCCGAACATCTGAATTTCGAGAGAGGCCTGTCCCCACTTACGGTCAGCGCGTATGGCCGGGAGCTCGAAAGATTCATCACCTTTGCTGTCATGAAGGGGCGGAACGACCCGTCGTCGGTGGGGGCGGATGATGTGCGGGACTATGTCTTCCACCTCGGCGACGTCGGTCTTGCCTCTAGCTCCGTGAGCCGTGCTCAGTCGGCGCTCCGTACCTACTTCAGCTTTCTGGTGGAGGAGGGCGTTTTGGAAAGCGACCCGACGGAGGGGCTTCAAAGCCCACGCGTTGCCCGGCCACTTCCGGAGGTCCTCGATGCCGCCGCTGTCGCCGCCCTGTTGGAGGCACCGCGTTTGGACTCGTCCGTGCACTGGCGCGATCGAGCGATCCTGGAATTTCTGTACGCCACCGGAGTGCGGGTCTCGGAGCTCGTGGGCCTGCTCTTGACCAATCTCGATCTGGAGGAAGGGCTATGTACGGTCTTCGGAAAAGGCTCAAAGGAGCGCATGGTCCCGCTCGGCCGTCCGGCGTGCGTGGCTCTCTCCCGATACCTGCATGAGGTGAGGCCGGCCTTGGAAAAGGGTAAGGGCAGGGGGTACGTCTTTCTGAATCAGCGAGGGCGTCCTCTGTCNAGGACGGCCGTATGGAANATCGTAAAGGCCGCTGCGCGGCTGGCTGGCATCGAAGGTAGCGTCTCCCCGCATGTGCTCAGGCACACCTATGCGACGCACTTGCTGGAGGGTGGCGCGGATCTGGTGGCGGTCCAGGAACTTCTAGGTCACGCAGACATTTCGACGACCCAGATCTATACGCACCTGGATCTCCAGTATCTTCGTGACGTCCATCGTAAGTACCACCCGAGGTCGTAGACGCCGAGCCTAATTCGACTGATTCGCGTTCGACGCATCAGCGGCGGCGAACAGTTCGGCTTGGGTTTCAACCTCATCCAAGAGCCGAAGGGCCTCCGCGAGGACCGGATCACGGAGCGCCCGGATCTCCATGGCCTGACCGATCCGGTCCATCCGTCGCGCAATACGCTGAACGACCAAGTATTCCAGGTAGCTCCGCACCTCTTCGTTATCCAGTAACACTTGGTCGGCGCCCTCTTCGACGAGCCCGGTCAGGAAATCCTCGAAGGCGGCGGGATCGATTGCAGGATCGTTGCCCTCGGCCCGCAGCTTTTGGGATTGATCGAACGAAAACTCCTCGATGCGGGGGTTCAGCGGCACGCCTGCGGTGGCCGCCTGAGAGGTGAACTCGCGCTCGAGGAGCGTGAGGGTGTCGTTTCTGATCTCGAGATCGGGGAACACCCCGCCCCCAGCGACCAGTTCACGCCCGGCTGGAGTCGTCACCAGGGGGAAAGTGCTCGGATCTTCGGGNAAGGGGTTACCCTGAGCTGTCCGAGGCCTGTGGAGGGACCTCCGTAACGGGGTATACCACTCGCCGGTCGTGAGCCTGAGGTGACGTGTTTCGCTGAGCCGGAATACGTTCTGAAAGACCCCCTTTCCGAAAGTCCTCTCGCCAATCACCAAAGCCCGGTCGTGATCCTGTAAGGCTCCGGCAATGATCTCGGACGCGGATGCGGAGAATCGATCGACGAGCACGATCATGGGTTTNCCNGGTATACGATCCGGGCCTTCGGCTGTCCACGCCTCGTCCAGGCTGCTGCCCGTTTCACCCGGCACACGACTTTCAGCACTGGCAAGGCGGGTTCCTTCGGGGAGGAAGAGATCCGCGACACTGAGAGATTCGTCGAGGTACCCGCCCGGATTACCCCGCAGGTCGAGGATGAATCCACGTGCGTCCTCCAAGTCGGAGAGGGCGTCCTCCACCTCGTCGGCCGAGCCGCGAGCGACGCGGTCGAGCGCGATATAGGCGATGTTTTCGCCCACCAGATCCGTCTCGGTAGCTACGACGTGGACACTGTCCCGGCGCACAGTCGGCCTGAGAGGGACGCTGAGTCCCTGGCGAGCGATCGAAAGGTCGACGGTCGTTCCTACTTCGCCACGGATCGCATCAGACGCGTCCCCGGTTGTCCATCCCTCGGTACTCTCCTCATTCACTGCGATGATCAGGTCTCCGACCTGGAGGCCGGACTCCTCGGCGGGAGTGCCCGTGAATACAGCCGTGATGGTGATGACTTCGTTGAGGGTCGTGATCTGAACTCCAATGCCCGCATAGTTGCCGGTATTGCTCTCCTGAAATTCGTCGTACTCGGCCGGCGCGAACGCTTGCGCATACGCGTCGTTGAGTTCTTGGATTAACCCATCGACGGCACGGAACCAGAGTGTCGAGTCAGAGTGTACTTCTAAGGCGTAGTCACGAATGATCTGAAAGGCGCTGAGGAACTCCTGCGCCCCCGGGGTTGCGGCCGCCTGCCTTCCGGAGCGGCTCCCTCCTGTGTCATTCTGGGAATGGCCTGCCGAAGGCAAGACGAGGACCAGGGCCAACACAAGGCTGAGGACGGGCTTACGGATCATCGGTTCACTTTCAGTCTGGGCAACAGTCGTGAGGCCAGTTGATAAACCCCATGCAATCCTGCCTCGTTCCGATCGATACGCAAGGGCCTTCGGCTTCGGACCTTGAATCCTTACTTTGTGGAGAGACTGTTGTCTTACGTTTAATTGCTGACGTACCCCGGAGACGTCGCTCATGAAACGACCGCCAGGAGGGTCCAAGCTACGGGTAGGGCTCGCCCAGTTCAAACCCAAGAAAGCTGATGTCGCGTCCAACATCGCCCGAATTGGTGAGATAGTCTCCGAGCAAACAGGGACGGTCGATCTTCTGGTGTTCCCCGAGGCTGTTCTGACCGGCTATTTCCTGGAAGGTGGTGTTGCCGAGGCAGCACGCTCGGCCACATCAGTCGCCGAAGGACTGGGCCCGCCACCGGAAGGGGCTCCCGATGTGGTCCTCGGTTTTTTCGAGCGGCATCGTCGGAGGCTCCACAATAGCGTGATATATCTGACGCCTGGCGAGCAAGGCTGGGAGGCGACCCACGTCCACCGGAAGATGTTTCTGCCGACCTACGGAGTCTTCGACGAGGCACGCTTCGTTGAGGCAGGGAAGAGTGTCCGGACGTTCGATACCAGATTCGGACGCGTAGGTCTCCTCATCTGTGAGGAAATGTGGCACTCGCTGCCGCCCACCATCCTGGCCGTAGGGGGCGCAGAGTTAATCATCGCGGTGAGCGCGTCTCCCGCGCGTGACTTCACTCCGGGTGGGGAAGGACGCCCCCATAACCTGAGCCGTTGGGAGGCATTGGCCCCTGCTACAGCCCTCGAGCACGGCGTGTTCGTGGTGGTGAGTCAGCTCGTCGGCTCAGAGGGCGGAAAGGTTTTCCCGGGCGGATCCATCGCGGTTGCGCCGGACGGTGCGGTACTGGCTCGTGGCCCATTGTTCGAGGAGGGTGTGACCGTAGCCGAGCTGGAGTCGGTCGCCTTGGACCGGGCTCGCGTGGCGTCGCCCTTGTTGGCCGATCTCGAGCAAACACTGCCACACCTACAGGCGTCACTGACCGCCGCACAGAGCCCGGATGCGGCACGCCCGTCGGACAGCGTTGGTTCGGACCCGGCTGGGCGCGAGCTCGAGTCCGAGGACTCGACCGCACATACGCCTGTCCATCCCGAGGACGATGCGCTACTCGATCTGGATCTGGTCAGCATCGAGACGGCGCTGCTGGAGTTCATCCGGGAAGAAGTGGCTCAACGCGGCTTCGAGNGCGTGGTGATCGGTCTATCCGGAGGAGTGGACTCGAGCGTGTCGCTCTTCTTGGCGGTGCGCGCGCTCGGCCCCGAGAATGTCACGGCGTTTCGCCTTCCCTACGCGACGTCGAGCCAGGAGAGCTTGGATCATGCGGACCTCGTTCTGGAGGCGTGCGGTGCCGAAAGCAGGACCATCGAAATTACGAGCGCGGTGGACGCATACGTCCTGGAGCATGAACCTGACCTTTCGGCCCTCCGCCGAGGCAACCTGGCGGCCCGCCTGCGATCAGTGATCCTATTCGACCAGTCCGCCAAGCTCGGGGCACTCCCGCTTGGGACCGGAAACAAGTCGGAGCGCCTCCTCGGGTACTACACATGGCACGCGGACGATTCACCGCCGATCAATCCGCTGGGGGATCTCTTCAAGACGCAGGTCTGGGATCTAGCCAGGCACCTCGGTGTGCCCGACGTCATCATCGACAAGCCCGCGTCGGCCGACTTGGTTCGGGGAGTGCACGATGAGGATGAGCTCGGTATTTCCTACCATAAAGCCGATCCAATCCTTCACTGGCTTCTCAGCGGGCATACGGCTGACGAACTCAAACGCGACGGGTTCCCCGAAAACGACGTTGACTGCGTCTGGCATCGGCTGTCGGCGACACATTGGAAGAGAGAGCTGCCGACGGTAGCGATGCTTTCATCCACGGCGATCGGAGAGTTTTATCTGAGGCCCGTCGACTACTAGCAGGCCACAGCCAGAAGGCGCCGGCTCGAAGGCCACGGCCGCCCGACTCACCCGATTCCCGTGACCTTCCTCCGAAGGCTTTCCATCATGGGCAGGGGTGTAAGCTCTCCATCGATGATGGAGGCGAGTTCCTCCTCCCTCTCCCAGTGCGCTTCGACTTCCGCCAATTCGAGCTCGAGAAGGTGTTGTTCGACCGTGTCGTTAGCCGCGATCTCCAATGCGATCGCACTGGTGCGGTCAAGATCGCCGAGTCGACGTCCCCCTTTGATGACGTTGCGCGTGAGGTCTCCGGGACTCCCAGCCTCTTCGATCAAGTGTGTTGCCGACCGGACACGCTTCTCCGAGGCACCGGCATGGTGATGATAGGCGAGCAGCCGCCGAGAAACGTATTCGCCCTCCTTGCCCCGGAGGTGCAGGCCTCCATCAGCAAAAACACCACAGAGGGGGCATGGTTGGGTCACAGACAAGGCATCCCCTGGCNCACCCCCAGGCGAAAGGATCACCTGCGTACGATCNCNATAGGCGATACTACGAAAAACTTGTCCACAGCTAGCGCTAGCNCAGCGTTGGTTGCNCCGCCAGGCGCTTCCGCCGAATCGGAGCCATCGGGCGCCCAGTGTCACTTGCTTCGGCGCGTCAGAATGCCAGAGAAGCCACGCACCAAGCCAGGTGATTCCACCGGTTGCCCACCCACCCGCGAGCGTTGCGCCCGCGACTGCGGTTCCCATGAAAGTGAGCCTTCGGTGCTTTTCTGCCCGGGAGGTGAGTTCCCGTCCGTACCTCCACCACGCTTCCTCCGTCAGGTNGGCTCGGCCGACCTTAACGACGTCGAGATTGCCCGCGCGTAGGAGGGCGACGTTGTCGGTCTGTGAGAGAAGTTTCGCCCGGTCCTTCACGAGCTTCTCCAGTTCCTCGAGGGCCTCCCAGCGTTCTTCGATGGGGGCGAGTGACCACCTCTTGCAGGATCGGCAGATCGCCCAGAGGCGCCCGCGCTGGGCATCGTACGCCACCCGGGTGGACGTCGAGAAGTATTCCAGCTCTTCGTTCGATGGGAACGGTGTGTGACAGACCGGGCATTGTGTGTACAACGGCACTCTCCGTCGACCAAATCCCCCGGGAAGTGAACCCGGGTNTACTGTTACACCGAGCCTCCCCCCCCTTGTTACGGGCGGACCAAGATGATTCTTTCCACAGCCTNCGGGAAGGTTGTGGAAGATGTACAGCGGAGGTCCACCTCACGAGAGCGGTATGTTACTCGTCATCGACAACTACGATTCGTTCACNTTCAATCTCGTCCAGTTCCTGGGTGAGTTGGGCGCATCGGTCGCAGTCTACCGAAACGACGAACGGACCGTCGAAGAGATCCGGGCGCTGTCGCCNTCGCGCGTCGTGGTTTCGCCCGGCCCCTGCACGCCCCGCGAAGCCGGCGTAAGCGTTGAGTTGTTCCGATCGCTGGATGCTTCGATACCCATGCTGGGNGTATGTCTGGGCCATCAGGCTTTGGGTGAGGCTTTCGGGGGCAAGACCGTGCGGGCCGAACGGGTCATGCATGGAAAAACAGCGCCGACCCGGCACAATCAGGAGGGGATTTTCCGAGGAATTCCCTCGCCCTTCATGGTGGCGCGCTACCATTCTCTGGTGACGGACGCCGCTGCGCTCCCGAACAGCCTGATCCCGGTGGCGTGGAGTGGAGAGAAGGATGGAGTCGAGGAGATTCAAGCGATTCGGCACCGTGATCGACCGGTTTGGGGAGTGCAGTTCCACCCCGAGTCACTTTTTTCGGAGCATGGCAAGACTCTCTTGGGTAATTTTTTGGCTCTATAGAGGAAAAGGTTGTCCTCTCCAGGGGCCAGGCGTTGCCAACCATGCTCCTCCCCAGATAACTTGACCGGCGTGATATTTGCGACGACAGGCACCGCTNCGTGTCCAGGCTTGGACNGNTGAGCAGCCACGTTCTGGGCATCGTTCCCGCGCGGCTGGCGTCTACCCGCCTCCCCAACAAACCCCTTTATCCTCTTCTCGGCAGGCCCCTCATCGAGTGGGTNTGGCGCCGGTTAGAAAGTATGAAGGTGTTGGACCACACGGTTGTGGCTACGGACAGNGACGAGGTCGCCGAAGTGTGCCGAGCCTTCGGCGCGCCGGTGGAAATGACCTCCACACGGCANCCGTCCGGTACGGACAGAGTGGCCGAGGTTGCGGAACGCCCGGCGTTCGCCGAATTCGGGATAATCGCGAACATTCAGGGCGATGAGCCCTTGCTCCAGGAGCTCCATCTGAGAACGGCCATCTCTTTGGTTCAGGGTGACGGTTGGGAGATTGGTACGTGCGCCACGCCGCTCCTCGATGACGAGGCCCGGAGGGATCCGGCGACTGTCAAAGTGGTCCGAGCGCAGGGTGGACGAGCTCTGTATTTTTCTCGGGCGCCCATCCCGTACCAGGGGCCGGGGAAGCCTTCGTTGCNGGATCTGGAACGAGAACCATTCTTGCGCCATATCGGTATCTACGCGTATTCGCGGGACGCCCTGGCGCGCTGGGTCGCNATGGCGCCGTCGCCCCTTGAACAGTTGGAAGACTTGGAGCAGTTGAGGCCTCTCGAAGCCGGCATGCGAATCGGGGTTGCCGTTGTGGGAGCGGCGAATCCTGGAGTCGACACCCCGGCCGATGCCGTGCGCATGGAGGATGCGCTGACCAAAATGGAAACCCTTAGTGTTTAGAGCGCTGTTGAAGAGGTACACTGACGGATGGATTCTGAAGTGAAACAGACGAAATACATCTTCGTGACCGGCGGCGTGGTATCCGGGCTGGGCAAGGGGATCACGGTAGCCTCTTTGGGGCGGATCCTNAAGGAGCGCGGCCTGAAAGTGACGCTCCAGAAATTCGACCCCTATATCAATGTCGATCCGGGTACGATGTCACCGTTTCAACACGGCGAAGTCTACGTGACCGACGACGGTGCCGAGACTGATTTGGACCTCGGACACTACGAACGTTTTACCAACGAATCNCTCTCTCAGGGCAACAGCGTCAGCGCAGGGCGCATCTATCAGGACGTGATCACGAAGGAGCGACGGGGGGANTATCTGGGGGCNACGGTTCAGATCATTCCCCACATCACGGATGANATCAAGCACCGCCTCCGGAAACTGGCACCCGGGAACGACGTCGTCATCACCGAGATCGGAGGAACGGTCGGCGACATCGAAAGCCTGCCGTTCCTGGAGGCTATCCGCCAAATCCGGCAGGACGAAGGTCGCGAGAACGCGATTTTCATTCACCTGACNCTCGTCCCTTACATCGCTGCCGTGGGTGAACTGAAGACCAAGCCGACCCAGCATTCAGTACGGGAACTTATGGAAATCGGAATCCAGCCCGATGTGCTGATCTGCCGTGCTGAGCAAGCGCTGGACGAAGGCACGCGGAAGAAGATCGCGCTGTTCACCAATGTGCCCATCGATGGTGTGATCGAGGCTCGTGATGTGGATACGATTTACGAAGTGCCCCTCGAGCTACGCCGCCAGCGNCTCGACGATGTTGTGCTCGACTTGCTCCAGATCGAGGCACCCCAGGCCGACCTCGTCGAGTGGGGCCGGATGGTCGAACGTGTGAAAAATCCTTCTTCCGGGACGGTNCGTATTGCCGTCGTAGGTAAGTACACCGAGTTGGTCGATGCGTATAAGTCGGTGCAGCAAGGTCTGATTCACGGGGGTATCGCAAACGACGTGAAGGTGAAGATCGAGTGGGTGTCCTCCGAGCGGTATGAAGCCGGGGCCCTGGAACGCCACTTCGAGGGTTTCGATGGTTTGTTGATCCCCGGAGGCTTCGGAGATCGTGGCATCGAAGGAATGTTGATGGCCATTGAGTGGGCTCGGGAAAACGGCCTCCCGTTCTTCGGGATCTGCCTCGGTCTGCAGTGCGCCATCATCGAGTACGCCCGTAATGTGAGCGGTCGAACCGGGGCAAACTCCGTTGAGTTCGACGCGGACACGGAGCACCCGGTTATCTGCCTCATGGACTCGCAGCAGCAAGTCACGACAAAAGGCGGGACCATGCGGTTGGGGGAGTATGCCGCTTCACTTCAAGAAGGATCTCGCGTGGAGGAGGTGTATGCCGATCAGGAGATCAAGGAGCGGCATCGACATCGTTATGAGGTCAATAACGAGTACCGCGAACTCTTCGAGAGGAGCGGATTGATCATGTCGGGTACGTCTTCGGACCAGGGCCTGGTGGAGGTGATCGAACTTCCTGACCATCCGTGGTTCATTGCCTGCCAGTTCCACCCCGAACTCAAGAGCCGACCGAACCGGCCGCATCCTCTTTTCGCCTCGTTCATCAAGGCGGCTGCGGCCCATGCTGCAGGTTCTCAAACCCGAGCGGCCGTCGGCGCTCGAGAGTAATGCTCCAGCGCTTTACATTGATCGCCGGTCCCTGCCTGCTCGAACACGACGGCCTCAATGTGGAGATCGGCCGACAGTTGGCTTCGCTTTCGTCCGCTCTAGGGATATCGGTCGTGTTCAAAGCCTCGTTTGACAAGGCGAATCGGTCGAGAGGCGACTCACCTCGCGGCCCGGGCCTAGATGGCGGGCTCGAGCAGCTCCGGCATGTGAGGGAGGAGACCGGCCTTCCGATCCTGACGGACGTCCACGAGGTTGATCAAGCGGCTGAAGCGGCCCGAGTCGCCGACATCCTTCAGATTCCTGCGCTTCTTTGCCGTCAGACCGACCTGCTCCGCGCGGCGGGAGCAACGGGGAAGGTCGTCAACATCAAGAAGGGCCAGTGGATGACCCCAGAAGAGATGCTCGGCGCCGTGGAGAAAACGCGGGAAGCCGGGGCGCCTAGCGTGGCGGTGACCGAGCGGGGAACCTTCTTCGGGTATGGAGACCTGATCGTCGACATGCGTTCGTTCCAAAGAATACGTGAGGCGTGTCGCGTGCCTGTCATCTTTGACGGCACACACTCCCTCCAGCGGCCGGGCCTGATCTCGGGATCCAGTGGGGGGGCTCCCGAGTTCGTNCCTGCCCTGGTGCGTGCCGCCGTTGCGGCTGGCTGTGACGGTCTCTTCCTCGAGGTCCATCCCGATCCGAGAAGTGCTCCGTCGGATAGCTCCTCCATGCTTCCGCTGGACGAGTTGAAACCTCTTCTGGAGCGGGTTGTCGCGATCCGAGCTGCCCTGGCCGAAGTGGATCTCGAACCTTCTGTCTCCACTGGCTGACGAGAAGGCCTTTCTTCATGCCCGATCCNNCGAGGGACATCGACCCCAAAGTAGCCGGTTCTATACGACTGGTCGTANTGGACGTGGACGGGGTGCTGACCGACGGAGGTGTTTACGTTGGCGCCCGCCCGGGGGACGCGGCCCTCGAGTTCAAGCGTTTTGACATCCAAGATGGCTTGGGGGTCAAGATGCTCCGGTGGGCAGGCATCGAGGTCGCCATTGTTTCGGGACGTGTCTCCGAGGCCACCGCTCTGCGGGCCAAGGAATTGGGGGTCGACGAGTGTCATCAAGACCCGGGTGCCAAGAAGCTACCGATCGTGCAGAAAATGCTGGATGACCGAGGTCTGGGATGGGACGCAACGGCGATGGTAGGGGATGACCTCGCGGATCTTCCGATCCTGGAGCGTGTCGCACTCCCGGTCGCCGTGGCGAACGCGGTCCCGGAAGTCCACGCGGTGTNTTCCTGGACCACGGGAGTCCCCGGAGGGCGAGGTGCCGTCAGGGAATTCGCGCGCGCACTTCTCACCGCGCGAGGAGAGTGGGACGGGTTGGTCCGTGAATATTGTGACGCCCGTTCGAAGGAGTGACGGAGTGCGCGGACGGGAAAGGGACAGCCAGGCTGTGACGAAAACTCACTCTTCGGGTAGAACAGATGAGGGTTACGGAGTGATATTACAGACTCGGCCGTACATGCGCCTAAATTTATGAAGTCGAGGGCTCTATAGTGGCTACCAACCGGACATTGGTTGCGCCGATGCTTGCCGCCGGGATCTTCCTGGCGGCGTGTACGGACAGCGCCCCCAGGATGGTCGTCGACCCCGAATTGGAGGCTATTGAGGCCGACTACATCATCTTCGGACTCACCGACTACCTGACCCGCTTTGGGATACGGGAGGCTATCGTGGAGGCCGACACGGCTCTTGTTTTTTCGGACTCCACCGTCGTCCTTCTTCGTGGGAACGTGAAGTTGACGGCGTACAACGAGGAACTCGGTACGGAAAAGGCGGTTGTGACTTCCGACCGAGGCCGGTTGGAATCGAGCACGAACGAATTGTTGGCCGAAGGTAATGCTATCCTGCTCATCCAAGCCGATGGCCGCAGGATCGAGAGCTACGAGCTACGCTACGTCCCTGATGACAACCGGATCCGAAGCGACTCCGCCGCCGTGATGTACGACGGAGACNCCANNATAGAGGGTACGAGCTTCACCTCGGACCTCAACTTTGAGCGGGTTGTCATTCAGAACGCTCGGACGCGAGGAGGATCGGTCAACTTCTGATGTCCAGCCGGGCCCTTCGCCTGTCGCTGGTGGGCCTCGCCCTTCTTTTGGNGGTGACGGAGCTAGCCGGCCAGCGGACCTGCGACCTCACGAGCTCACGNCGGTTGGAATCGATCCAGACGAATGACGGATACACGACCTATATCTCCGCTCCGCGAATCGAATGTGACGACGGAACCCGNATTCGAGCGGACAGTTCTGTCTACTTCGAGGCCACGTCCTTCTACCAGCTCTTCGGCANCGTGGTATTCCAGGAGGAGGGTAGGGAACTGGTTGCCGACCGGGCNCAGTACTTCGAACGTGTNGGCCAACTCCAAGCTCAGGGCTCTGTCCGGCTCGAGAACCTCGACGACGGGTCCTGGGTGACTGGTGACGATCTCGTCCTTCTGCAGGAAGGCGACGCTCGTGTCGAAGACGACGTGACGGTGCGCGGTGGCCGGCCCCGCGCGAACATCGTTTCTAATATGGCATCGGACTCCACGGACATCACGCCGAGGTTCTCTCAAGCCCCGAGCACAACGCAGAACCCACCTGAGATTTCGGAAACNACCACGTCTTACGAGGTCGATGCGGACCTGATCCATATGGTGGGAGACCGTTTGTTCCAGGCGCGGGGGGGAGTGGAGGTTCGGCAAGAAACCTTGCAGTCCTACGGAGATTCCTTGGAATTTAAGCAGGACATCGGTTTTCTGACCCTCTTCGACAACGCTCGTATTCTTTCACAGGACACGGTGTCGGGGGACACCTTGGACGTGCGAGGAGACACGATCACGATGAATCTGCCNGACAATCAAATAGATGAGATCGAAGCACTGGGTCGTGCCCATCTGTTGGGGAACGACATCGAAATGCGCGCGCCGATAATTCGCCTCGCCTTCGTGGAAGAGGAGTTGGAGCGGGTATTCGCCGTCCGACGGGCCGTCGAGGAGGGTCTTCCCCCNCGGGCNGNAGCGAGGAGCAGGTAGTCTCATCTGCNGATCAGGCGCAGCCCGAGGCGTTTGCCGANGAGTTTCACCTCACAGGAGACTCCATCGAAGCATACTTGCCAGAAGGTGGGTTGGAGCGCGTATTCTCCGCGGGGACCGCCCTCGGGGTATCCTCGGCAAGAGATTCTCTGAANACACCAGCCACCGAAGAATTCCTCCGCGACGANTGGATCTCGGGGGACACAATCATCGCGACGTTCCAGTCTGTTTCAGNGGATTCCGGTTACGCGGCGGGTTCTGCTGATGCCGGCCAACCGGGCNTGGGCGGAGCGGAGGTTACGGAGTCGAGCGAGCTGCAACTCGAGCTGCTCATCGCCCTCGGTCAAGGCGGTCAGGCGAAGGCGTATTACCGGGCGGCCCCCGATTCGGTGGCGCCGGGGGCGCCAAAACCTCCTCCGCTNGATCTCCACTACGTCATGGGCGACGAGGTACGTCTCCTCATTAGGGATGGTGAGGTCGACCGGATGGAGGTGGTAAATCCTATTGGAGCCGTCTTACGACCGACGAGTCCGCAGGGTCTACCGACTGCCGCCCCAGACTCTAGTGTGAGAACACCGGCGGCGCCCGGGGTGGATGACGCACCCCCGACAGGTGGCAATGGGGGTGTGCGTTGAGTGACGTCCTTCCGGGGCCCCGGGAGGGGGAGGGTGCCGAGGGGTTTTCCTCGCTTGATGCATCCGGCACGGAGCTGGTCGTACCGGCCCAGCTCTGGGGAGAAGGCCTCCTGAAAGTCTATCGGAAGCGGCGAGTGGTGGATGATATCGCCATCTCTGTCACGCAAGGTGAAATCGTCGGCCTGTTGGGCCCGAACGGTGCGGGAAAAACCACCACTTTTTACATGCTTGTGGGATTGATCCCGCCCGACCGCGGCCGAGTGTTTCTGGACGAAGAAGACTTAACCGACGTTCCGATGTATCGGNGAGCTCGCAAGGGTGTCGGGTATTTGGCTCAGGAGCCGTCCGTTTTTCGGAAGCTCACTGTTGAACAGAATGTGANGGCGATTTTGGAGACCTTGCGCCTGTCCAAGAATGAGGAAGCGGCCCGTCTCGAGGAATTGCTGGACGAGCTGTCACTCGGCGACCTAAGGCGCAACAANGCGTATTCACTTTCGGGGGGGGAGCGTAGACGTCTCGAGATCACGCGAGCTCTAGTGCAGCGGCCCAAATTCATGCTCCTCGACGAGCCGTTCGCCGGCATCGACCCGATCGCGGTTCACGACATTCAGGACATCGTGGCCTCCCTCAAGGAACGTGGAATCGGGATCATCATTTCGGACCACAACGTTGAACAAACCCTCGAGATCGTCGATCGAGCATACATTATGTATGAGGGTCAGATTCGCATCAGCGGTACCGTTTCCGAGCTGGTGTGGGATGACGAGGTGGCGCAGATCTATTTGGGCCCCTCACTGACCGAACGGATGAGGGGCCGGTTCGAAAGGCCTTCAAGTGGAGAGGCGGAATAGAGCTGTTGGTAACCAGATAGGATAATTCAGGGCAACCGAAGACCATGAGCGCGTTCAGCACCAAGCTCTTCCAGAGCCAGCAGCTCCGCCAGGAGATGAAGATCAACCCTCGCCTGTATCATGCGATGGAGTTGCTCTATTTGCCCCTGCTCGACCTTCAGCAGCANCTAAAAACGGAGTTGGAGGAAAANCCATTCCTCGAGATGACCGAGGCAGATGTCGAGGACGATGCGGAAGTCGGGGAGGATGACAAAGACGATCCTCCGGAAGACGAGATCGATTGGGAGGGGATCCTTCTCGATGGCATGGACGTGGGCGGGCGGCGAGAACAGTACGAGCCGGTGGAGCTATATCAACGCGCGCCGGTCGCGACGACCGATCTTCGGGATCATTTGCACGACCAACTTCGGATGCTCGACCTCACCGAGCGCGAGTTACGCCTCGGAGAGGAGGTCATAGGGAATGTCAACGACGTCGGTACGTTGACCTGTGANCTCGAGGACGTCGTGACCGGGGCCAACGCGTGGTTGGAAGACGTACGGCCAGCTGCCCAGAAAGAAGCCGACACGATTGTAGAATCCGGGGAAGCTCAGCTAGAAGCCCAACGGGAGGCTCTGCAGGAAGTTAAGGCGGAACTGGATGAAGTGTTCAAACCCTACCATCTGCCCGAGGCCGAAGTGATGCTGCGGGTGGTCCAGGGCTTCGATCCGCCTGGAGTGGCCGGGCGAGATCTTCGAGAGTCCATCCTGATCCAACTGCGGATGCTCGGGAGNGAAAATTCGCTAACCTATGAGATCGCGGAGAGGTACTTCGACGATCTGGTCAGCCACCGTTGGGCTGACGTGGCAAAAGAGATGGAGCTGAAGCCGGTCGAGGTTCAGAGCGTGGCCGACGAAATCGCCAAGCTCGATCCCAAGCCCGGNATGAAGTACTCGCCCGATCCGGAACGATACATCGTGCCTGATCTCATCGTCGAGAAGATTGAGGGCGAATACATGGTCTTTGTCAACGACACGAGTCTCCCNCGGCTACGGATTGCGCGATCCTATCAGGCCCTGGCGCGGAACAAAGAGATGTTCACGGGTGAAAACAAAGAATTCGTCTCGAGAAAGCTCAACTCGGCGAACTGGATGATTCAGGCGATCGAGCAGCGCCGCCAGACGATGCTGAAGGTCATGGGGTTCATCGTAGACCGGCAGCGTAGTTTCTTCGAGAACGGCGTCCAGCACTTGCGACCACTGACACTCCGGGAAGTCGCCGATCACATCGAGATGCACGAGTCCACCGTATCGAGGGTCACGAATGAGAAATTCGTACAGACGCCNCGGGGGGTTTTCCCGTTGAAGTACTTCTTTTCGAGCGGGTTGGCCACGACCAGCGGCGAAGACATCTCGGCGAGGAGCGTCAGGGACAAGATTCAGAANATGGTCGAAGAAGAAGATGTCCATAAGCCGATGACGGACCAGAAAATCGTTGAGCTCCTCAAGACAAACGGAGTCAAGATCGCTAGAAGGACGGTAGCGAAGTACCGGGATCAGCTCGGCGTTCTTCCCGCACGTATGCGAAAGCGTGTTTGATGGAGTTGCCGGCGTTGGGGCGTGAAGCCGGAGTGAGCCTGACCGCCGAAGCTCGCCATGACTTTGCGGTGGTCATCCCTGCCTTCAACGAGGCGCCAGTCGTTCCCGCGTTGATCTCTGAACTGCGCGCAACGTTCGAGCGTCACGAACTGAGCGGCGAAGTTTTGNTCGTGGATGACGGCTCCACAGATGGAACCGCCGATCTAGTAGAGACAGAAGCCGGTGGCTGGCCTCTGTTGAAGGTTCTGCGCCATCCGACGAATCTCGGCAAGACGGAGGCGATGATCACCGCGTCCCGGGCGACGGAACGGACCTATCTGGTCCTGTTCGACGCGGATCTCCAGCATTTGCCCGACCAAATTCCACGGTTTCTCGAGAAACTGCACGCCGGATGGGATATTGTGACCGGGNGAAAAATCGGGTTTTACGGCAAGAGGGTGGTTTCATCGTTCTATAATGGGTTGAGCCGACGAATCTTCCGGGTCCCCGTTTCTGACCTGAACTCGATGAAGGCATTTCGCAGGTGCATTCTCGACGAGATCTCCCTTCGGCATGACTGGCATCGTTTTTTTGTCGTCCTAGCGCACGCACGTGGGTATTCTGTGAGTGAGATCGACGTTGAGCTTCATCCTCGCCGGGCGGGCACCTCGAAGTACACGGGACTGTTTCGGATCGGCGTCGGCATCATCGATCTGGTGTCCGTCTGGTTCCTGCTCTTGTTTTCCCGAAAGCCGCTGATCCTCTTCGGGTTCACTGGAATGGCCCTCATCACGCTGGGGATAGTCGTGGGTGTGGTGGCGTTCATCCTCCGTTTCGGAANGGATTCTGGATCTAGGTTACCGCTCTACCTNGTCATCCTGCTGGAGACCGTCGGTTTCCTGCTCTTCGGATTCGGCTTGATCGCGGAGATGATCGCTCAACTGCGAGAAGACGTGGACTCCCTCAGGCGCGGNGATCGTTGACCACTCCCGAAAATTCTCCACCGCGCGTCCTGGTGGTGGTCGGAACGCGGCCCGAAGCTATCAAGATGGCCCCGGTGGTGGCGGCGCTGAGGCAGAAACCGGGGTTGGATAGTCGGTTGCTGCTCACGGGACAACACGACGATCTCGTCGNCCAGNTTCTCGATGCCCTCGACCTCCGCCCCGCCTACAATCTCGAAATCATGCGGGAGGGGCAGAGCCTNTACGACGTGGCNCANGGGTGTCTTACCGGGCTTGGTGGGGTGGTCGCGGAGTATGAGCCCGACCTGCTTCTCGCGCAGGGAGACACGGCGACGGTGTTCTTCTCGTCCCTGGTGGCTTTTTTCGAAAAGACGAGAGTGGGGCACGTCGAGGCTGGACTCCGTTCGGGCAACAAATGGGCNCCGTTTCCCGAGGAGATGTTCCGGCGACTCACGGATGTTCTGACCGATCTATTTTTTGCCCCGACCACCGAGGCTCGAGACAATCTCTTGGCCGAGGGGATCGAGCCCTCCCAGGTCTACGTCACCGGGAACACGGTCGTGGATTCCCTGATGCGCATCGCCTCCATGGAGGGAGCGGCGGAGGCACCACGCTTGAAATCCATCTTGGAGGAGGAGCGAAGCCGCCTTGTTCTGCTGACTGCACATCGGAGGGAATCCTTCGGGCAGCCCCTCAGGGATGTCTTTCACGCCGTCCGGACCCTGGTCGACGAGCACGAAGACGTCCGTCTTCTCTATCCGGTCCACCCGAATCCCAATGTGGTGGAGCCGGCCGAAGAGTTGCTCAGCGACCATCCTCGAATCGATCTGGTCGAGCCGTTGGGCTACCGTGACTTGGTGTTGGCGCTCCAGGGCGCCCATCTGGTTCTCACGGACTCCGGTGGTATTCAGGAAGAAGCACCCACATTTGGCACGCCCGTGCTCGTATTGAGGAGCGTCACGGAACGCCCGGAAGGGATCGAGGCCGGCGTCGCGCTTCTAGTCGGGACCGACCCGGGAAAAATTCTCGAAGAGGGAAGGCGAATCCTCTCGAGCGGTCAGGACGGAACCCGGGCCGCGTCTTCCGCCAACCCCTACGGCGACGGTGGGGCAGGGGAGCGGATCGTGGATATCGTTTCTTCGGTGCTCAACGACGAATCGCGCTCGACGACTGACTGGGGCGGTCCATGACGGGCTGGAGCGTGCCATGAGGTATTGGGCCGCCCTGTGAACATTGTGATGCACTGCATTTACTTCCCTCCGGAGGTGGGTGGATTGGAGAGTCACGTGCACTACCTCTGCCGAGGCCTCGAGAGCAGAGGTTGTCGCGTGTCGGTGGTTACATCGCGTTCACAGTCGGGGCTGCCGGCTCACGAAGTCATGGACGGCATCGACGTCTGGAGGACCTGGCTTCCGGCGCGAAATCCGCTCGGATGGGCGGTACACGGGGGCATGTCCACACCGAGGCTGGGCCTGATCGCTCGGGAAGCAGACGTGGTGCACGCGCAGGCCTTCCAATCGGTGCTGCCCGGAGTCGTGGCCAAGAAAACCGGTGGTATCCCCTTGGTCTCGACGTGGCACACTTCGCACTTCCTGAAGAGAGCCGCCAGTCCCTTCTGGGGGCCGATCTTTCAACGTCTTCTTGCCTGGTCCGATTACAATCTTGCCGCGAGTGCCGAGATCGCCCATGTGGCGGAAGGGCTGGCGCCGGACGTTTCGGTAGAACCGCTGACCAATGGTGTGGAGACGGACATCTTTCGGCGTTGCGAGCCCTTACTCCCACCTGCCACTCGTCGTCGTATCATCGTTCCGAGGCGCCTCGTCGAGAAGAATGGCGTCGAGTTCTTTCTCAAGGCGATGCCCCTGATCACCGAACACCTCGACGTCGAGGCCGTGATCGTAGGGGACGGGCCTGAACGGCGGAAACTGGAGGCGTTGGCTGCAAACCTGTCGTTGGGGGAGCGTGTCCAGTTTCTGGGTGCACGTGGACACGACGAGATGCCGGGGTTATTGAGTTCAGCGGAGTTGGCCGTCTTCCCGTCCTTGATGGAAGCCACGTCCGTAGCGGCTCTGGAGTCGATGGCGTGCGAGCTTCCCGTCGCGGCCTCGGAGGTTGGCGGGCTTCCGGAGATCGTCGACCACGATGTGGGGGCGCTTTTCGAAGCGGCCAACCCCACGGCGCTCGCCGCCGCCGTGACCGCACTTCTCGGACGTGAGGACCTCAGAGCGCTCGGTGCGGCGGCTCGATCCAGAGTGGTGGAGCGTTGGAGCAACGCTCGCCTCGTAGATCGGCATCTGGAAGTGTATGAGAGCCTCCTCGTCCGGGGCCGCGAGCAAGTACGGAAACCTTCAGGGGAGAGTGAAGGCTAGCTTCTAATGGCTAAGAAGAAGAGGAAGACCCACGAGCAGCCGGAGCGCGTCGAGTCGGCNTCCGCTTCCGCCNCCGGNAGGGTTCAGATTCCCTCGTGGGTTCCGCCGGTCGTTTATGGAGCCCTCACTCTTTTTCTCTTCCGTAGTTTCGTGTTCTCGCGGGACATGCTGTACGGCTCCGACACGTTGGCCCTCGGGTACATGGTGCGTGAGTTCTACGCCAACNTGATGTCGGGCGGAGGGTTTCCACTCTGGAATCCGATCATCCTTGGTGGGACGCCCTTTCTGGAGTCGCTCGCCGGTGGCGATTCGCTCTACCCCCCGAGTGCGCTGCTCCTCTTGTTGTTGGATCCGCATCGTGCGCTCGGGTGGAAGCTCGTGTTCCACGTGTTCTTTGCCGGGATTTTCATGTACGGCTGGATCCGGCGTCTCGGGTTGTCGAAACCCTCGGCGCTCTTGGCCGGNCTGGCTTATGGGATGGCTCCGTTCATGGTCAGTCTTGTTCTCGTAGGAGGAGACGGCAAGATATTCGTAACGGCGCTTGCACCGCTCCTNTTCTGGGTNACCGAATCGTTTCTCGTGCGCGGTGATATGAAGTCCATTGCATCGGTTTCGGTGGTGGTAGGCGCGGTCATGCTCACGACGCATTTTCAGATGGCCTACTTCCTGTTCGGCGGTGTGGGGGCTTATGTGCTCCTTCGCACTGTGCTGATGTGGCGTGAAGACGGTGNGAAGGAAACTGCTTCTCGAGAGAGTGAGCGTACGGGCCACAGGAATGGAGGCNCGAAGAGCCNTCGTGTCGCCGTGACCCGCTTCGTGATTTTCGTAGGCGCCGCCCTGCTGGGTGCCGGTGTGGCTGCCGTCCAGTTTATTCCTGCTGTTTCATACGTCGTGGAACACTCACGGCGGACCGCCACAACCACCGACGCGAGTGCAGAGNAATCGAGGGCCTACGGGAGTTCCTTTTCCCTCCACCCCGAGGAGGTGGTGGCGCTCGCCGTCCCTGAGTTCGTGGGCGTCAGTTCCGCAAATGCGGAGTGGGCTCGGGGAACGTACTGGGGACGGAATGGCTTCAAGGGAAACCACGAATACGTCGGGCTCGTCGTCTTGCTTCTGGCGGGTGTGTCTTTCTTCGGAGGGGCTCAACGATCACTCAGGCTCTTTCTGGCTGCACTGGGAGGGGTGGCGCTCCTTTTTGGCCTTGGCAGCCATACACCCGTATGGCGCCTTTTCTACGAAATTGTACCNGGGGTCGATCTNTTCCGGTCACCTTCGCTTGCCATTTTCCTCTTTGGTTTTTCGGTAGTGACCTTGATGGCCTTCGGTGTCGAGCGACTCCTCGACCTCGAGCGAAAAGGGAGCGAAGCCGACTGGGTTCGGCCGGGACGTTTCCTATGGATCGCCTCGAGTATGGCCTTGGTGGGATTCGTGCTTGCCTCCTCGGGCGGTTTGACGTCTTTCTGGAGCTTTGCCGTCTATCGGAATATGCCCGACCAGGCAGCGCAGATTCTCGCTAATGCTGAGCCGTTTATCGTACGTGGTTTCATGTACGCGGTGGTATTCGCCATCGCGACGGCGGGTCTTGCCTGGGGACTCCGCACGGCTCGACTTGCNCCGCTGGGGGCTGTGGTGGCATTCGGAGTGCTCATCTCCGTGGATTTGATCCGTGTCGACATGCCGTTCATCGAGACCCGGGACTTTACCGCGTTTCGAGCGCCGGATCCCAACATCGATTTTCTCCTGGAGCGGCAGCGTGAAGAGGACCCGTTCCGCGTGTTTTCGATGCGGGGGCAGAACGGCCAGGACGTCCGTCCTGGTATGTTCGGACTCGAATTAGCGGGGGGGCATCATCCGAATGATCTCGCACGTTATAGGGATCTCATCGGGATGGCGGGGAGTCAGCTCCCGATCAACCTCCTCACCAGCTCCAACGTTCTCCGAATGCTAAACGTACGGTATGTACTCTGGCCGGATCAGCTCGGTGCTCCGGCGGACCTCGGCCTGCCGGCGGACATCACCAACAACCTTAGAAGATTGAATTCTACGACCGTTCAGGGACGACCCTACGAATCGGTGTACGGGTTTCCGGACCTTCCGCGGGCTCGCCTCGTGGCTGACGCGGTGGTCTTGCCCGACGAACAGGCGATGGCNTACCTGATTTCCCCTGAGTTCGATCCCGCGCGCCAGGTAGTGCTTTCGGACCCACCTCCGATCGATCTCCCGGGTGGGGAGGTGGAGGGGACCGTCGAGTGGGTCGAGCGCAACAACAACAACGTGACACTTCGGGTGAGCGCCGACCGACCGACCCTCCTGGTTTTAGCAGACAACTGGTTCCCGGCATGGAAGGCCCGAGTCGGAGATGAAGAAGTTCCAGTACTGAGGGCGAACCACTCTCTGCGAGCCGTACCGATCCCATCAGGCGAGCACACGGTGGACTTCTACTACGATTCCGACCAGCTCCGATGGAGCCTCCGTCTTACGCTGCTCAGCCTGACGGTGGTGGCTGGCCTGATCGGCCTAGACTGGATACGAAGCCGAGGGAGAGCGGAGCGCCGGGCCGAGTGAAGAAATTCGGCCCTCCGATAATCCAGCTCGGCCTCACCGTAGTCGTTACCTGGTTCATCTTCGATCGGGTTGGGGTAGACCTCGCTCTCCTCCGGACGCTGGATCCGGGTGAGTGGCGGCCCCGCCCAGTCCTGTTCGTGTCGTCATGCGCGCTTCTGGTCCTGGGTTATTTGTGGTCAGCCACGCTGTGGGGCAGACTTGTGCGAGATCTTGGGGGCCCCCGGTTGCCCGTCTGGACGACCGTCCGCGTGTTCATGGTGGCGAACTTGGGGCGCTATGTGCCCGGCAAGATCTGGCAGATCGCCGGACTGGCCTACCTGGCGAAGCGGGAGGGTGTTCAAGCGAGCGTGGCTACCGGCGCCGCCATTNTAGGGCAGGGTATTGCCCTCTTGGCCGCCGTCCTCGTGGGNATCGGAGCACTCTTTGGGGCCAACGAGCTCTGGCGACAGATCGGGTGGGGGGGGCTGGTCGCCAGCATCGGAGCCGCTCTGACCATCATTACGCTGGTCGTCGTGCCNCGATTCTTTCGACGCGTCGTGGCATTTTGGTTCCGGCTCACGCGCACCGATCCGCCGGTTGACGNGCTGGGNAGCGGAAACGCTGGTCTTCGTTGGTTGGTCCTCTACGTGCTGAATTGGGGGATCTACGCGACCGCCTTTTGGCTACTTTACCTGAGTTTCGGTGAATGGCAGACCTTCCTGCAAGTGGGTCCGGCCTTTGCCGCGGCCTACGTGGTCGGATACGTCGCAATTTTTGCCCCGGCCGGAGCCGGGATTAGGGAGGGANTCCTGGTGGTTCTGCTACAACCCATCATGGCGGGGGAGGACGCAACTGTGTTGGCTGTTATCGCCAGGCTCTGGACCACCGCGATAGAGTTGATCCCGGCCGCGCTTCTGGCGGNTGGCTGGGTTGGATCTGAAGGGACGTCCGAGGGGACTGGGGAGACGACCTCGTGAGTGATCAGGACGTACGTTTTGTCGTCATCATCCCCACGTACAACGAGGCAGACAACATACCTCGTATCGTCCCTCGTGTCCTGGAACAGGACCCACGCATCGACGTCCTCGTGGTGGATGATGACTCGCCCGACGGCACCGGTGACCTCGCGGACGCACTGAGCCGAGAATCCGATCGCGTACATGTGCTTCACCGATCCGGAAAACAAGGGCTCGGGAAAGCTTATATTGCCGCGTTCCGTTGGGGACTGGAGCGGGATTATGCACTCTTCTTCGAAATGGACGCAGACTTTTCCCATCGACCGAGTGCGCTGCCCCAACTCATCGACAAAGCCCGCGAGTTCGATGTCGTTCTTGGATCTCGCTACGTCGGTGGTCGTGTCAACGTTATCAATTGGCCCATGAACCGGCTCCTGGTCAGCTACTTCGGGAGTTGGTATGCTCGATTCGTGACACGCCTTCCGGTGAGGGACGCCACGGGCGGCTTCAATTGCTGGGGGCGAAAGGTGTTGGAGAGCCTGGACTTTGACCGAATCGAATCCAACGGCTACACGTTCCAGATCGAACTCAAGCTCCGGGCTTGGCGTAAGGGCTTTACGTTGATGGAAGTCCCGATCGTCTTCGAGGAGAGGGAGTCGGGCGAATCCAAGATGTCGAAGAAGATCGTCCGCGAGGCGATATGGAAGGTGTGGAAGCTGCGATTCCTCGATTTATTCGGCCGTCTCTAGGCCGATCGAGTTGTCATATGCCGATCCACCATATGCTTTACCGCTGCCCGCGGTGTGGCCACGACCCCCTGGAGGGTCGTAAAGGAAGAGCGAAGTGTTCTTCCTGTGGGACCAGGTTCGAGCAGGGTAAGGGATCGCTCATCCTCATGCGCCCACCGCAGGGTCCGGTTGAGGAGGCTTCCGCGACCAGTCTTCTCGCCGATTTGGAAAAGATGGGCGGGGCGGGTACGGGAAGGGAGGGGGGTACAGACTCGAGCGGGGAGAGCTTGCTCCGCGAGGCGAGGGTCGCGTTTGGTACTGCCGGGGGATACGACGTCATACGGTGGTGGGGTGAGGTTATCGGATTTTCGGAACGCATTTCGTGGAAGGGAAAGGGGCTGATCAGGCTGGAGGGAGAGTCGTTGACCTTCACGCCGGACGGCGAGGCCGCGGTCCGGGGCGGTGGTGTAGATCCCGATGCCGGAGGCGAGGAATTTTCGTGTCTTCTGGGCGATATTCGGGGAGTTCAGATCAGCTCCGGGGCCGTGCAGGTCACCCTGGAGAGGGGTCAGTTGTATCAATTCGAGTTCGTTGACGACTCCGCGAAGCGCTGGGAGGATCTGCTGTGCCTCGCGCTGAGGCGTTTCTACAGTGAGGAGGGGAGATCCGTCATCGAGTTCAAGCCTCGCGTCGTTACTGAACGGCTGCCGATTGGGAGCGACCGGTGACGGAGCGGCCGGCGGGGGAACACCCGATGGTGCTGTATCGGGTGCTTCGATGGACGATGAGCTTCTATTTTCGAGCACGGATGAAGATTCGGTTCGAGGGCGAAGACAACGTCCCCGAAAAGGGNCCCTTCTTCCTNGTTCTCAGCCACCAAAGTGACTTGGATTCGCTGCTCCTTCACACGTTTTGCCCGCGCCTCATCTTCACGTTGGCGAAAAGTTCGGTATTCAGGACCCGGCTCATGGCTTGGCTCGCACCNAGGGTAGGCGCCGTTCCCACACGGCGTTATCAAATTGACCCACAGTCCGTCCGGGTAGCGCTCCGCCTCATCGAGAGAGGAGAGGGTGTGGGAGTCTTCGCCGAGGGGGAGCGTTCCTGGGACGGTAACCTGCAGCCGTTGAGAGGCGGCACCATCAGGTTCCTTCTGAAGGCNGGCGTNCCGNTAATCCCNTGCGGATTGATCGGNACCTATGAGATTTTGCCCCGGTGGGGGCACATGAATTGGTTCAAGCTGGGGTTNGGAAGGGAGCCGGTCATCATTCGTTATGCGGAGCCGATTCACTTCGGACCACACGATGACCGTGCGAGCCGGGAGCGGGCACGCCCCGATGCCACGAACAGGATCGCGTCCGCGCTACAAGCGGTGATGGCGCGATGACCGAGGAGAGGATTGGTCGCGAGTTCTACGATCGGAGCGACTATTTCGAGGCCCGAACTGAACACCTCCAGGATCTCGACAGCCCCTTCCAGAAATACCGGATCGACAAGGTCCTGCAGATTTACGAGCCTGGCCCCGAGGAGCGGGTTTTGGATTTGGGCTGTGGGTGGGGCACGTTTTGTTGGGCGCTCGGCCCACGAGTCGGGGAGATCATAGGGGTCGACTTCAGCCAGAAGAGCGTCGAGCTGTGCGAACAGCGCCTGGCGCAGAGGCCGATCGACGGCGTGTCATTCCTCTGCGCGGACGCCCGAAACACGGGGCTGGGCGCGGAGAGCTTCGACCTCGTGATCGGGGCGGATCTCGTGGAGCACCTCTATCCCGAAGATTCGGAGGCGGTGGTCGCCGAGGCCTTTCGGGTCTTGAAGGAGGGGGGCCGGCTCAGCCTGTGGACTCCGCATCGCGGGCATTTCCTGGAGATGCTCAAGGCTCGAAACATCGTTCTGCAGCGGGATGTGAGCCACGTGGATTACAAGTCCATGAAACGCTTGAAGANNATGGTCACGAATGTGGGGTTCGTTGTGGANAGAGCCTATTACGCAGAATCACATCTGATTGGCCTGCGATCGATTGAGCGAGTGTTTCAAGAGTGGGTCCCCATCTTGAGGCGNCGGATCGCCGTCCTAGCTAGGAAGCCCTGATCGCGCCATGTTGATCTCCGGGGTCGTGGAAGGCGCTGAGGTGGCCCCGAGATGGTCCCAGATGGTGGAGGAGGCATATCTCTATAATACATGATGTCATAGGTCTTAAGACGGTTACTAGTATATATATAAGGTGCGTTACTATCGGGAGCATAATTGCCACGCTCTCGGGATGTACGCTCGTCGCGGCGGGGGTCCCGGAGCCGTCGCTTTCCTCGCCAGACGGGATCAACTTCGACGAAATTCCGGATGCCGTCCCTAGGGCGGAGTTCAAGAGCCGGTCAGGTAATCCCGAGACGTACGTCATCGACGGTGTCACCTATCGAGTGATGGAGACGAGCGACGGATACCGCGAGGAGGGCATAGCATCGTGGTATGGCGGATACTTCCATGGACGGCAGACGTCCTCTGGGGATGTGTACGACATGTACCTCATGACGGCCGCTCACAAGAGTCTCCCGCTTCCGACCTACGTCCGGGTCACACACTTAGCCAACGGTAGGTCCGTGATCCTTCGTGTGAATGATCGGGGGCCCTTTGTCGAGGATCGGATCATCGATCTTTCGTTTACTGCCGCGACGAAGCTCGGAATGGCGGACCAAGGCACAGCCCGTGTGGAAGTCGTCGCGTTGGATCCTCCCGCTCAGGATCGGACACCTTAGACGGCGACGCTGGGCAAGAAAGAGTCTCGGGGAGGTTGGAGGGCGGGGAGGCCATTTCTCCAGGTTTCAGGGGTGCTCACCCAGGAGTGAAGCTCCTAAGTTAACATAATGTNTATTATACGAACNTTCGGGTTTATAACCGAACAAACAAGGTATCCGCCTTCATCTCAGGCGCTCACACCAGTTCCCGGGCAGAAATATTCCTGGTATTCATCGGCAGTCATATCGACGACCGCGATCGACCGAGGTGGACCCTGCCCGGTGATCGTGCCAGCCGACGCATCACCAGCGGCGGCATACAAGGCGGCAACACCGTAGACCTTCCGCGGCTTCAGTTCCACCAGAACTGCTGAGCTTGGACGCCAACCCAAGGGGCTTCCCTCAGAAGCAGAGTGCCTGGACGGTCCCGGTACGCGCTACCATGCGGGGCGAATGAGGCCCGCAGACTGTTTGCGCGGCAAGACAGGAGAGACCGAGCGGCCCCCTTGCCGATCACCCTCCTAGGACGGAAATCCGAGCACCTCGGCAAGGCGAAGCTCGTAGACACCCTTGGCGGGGTCGTTCTCCTCAAAGGTCGCCAGGATCCTCTCATACAGCTCCGCGGCACCACTGTGATTTTGCTGACGCCGCCTGGCCCGAGCGGCGCTGTCGAGCGCTCGTCGGATCTCGAAGGCGAACTCNGCTCGGTCCGCGACCTCGAGAAAAGTGGCCTCGGCATCAGGCCACCGTCCTTGATTCTCGTAGGCGCGCGCCAGAAGAGAGTTGGCCTGGATTCCGATCGGATCCCTGAACCCGAGGTCGGCGCGCTCGAGTACGTTGATGGCCACCGCTGCATCGCCCGCTTCNAGGTGTAACCGCCCCAGCAGGATCACCGCCTCTCGAGCTTGATCCGTGCCATCGAACTGATCCAGGAACGTGCTCAGCTGGGTCTTGGCATCTTCAAAAGCCGAAATCGTGATCGTCTGGTGAATGGTCTCGAGACGATTCACGGCCTGAGTCACCAATGCCTGCTGGAATCTCAAGTAGTAGGCGCCGCTGGCCAGGAGGAGCGCCACCAAAACTCCGATGACCGTGAGCGCCTGCTTGTGTGTCTTGGCCCATGTGGAAAAATCAAGAATGCCCGCTACGAAGGCGTCGTCTTGTTCGTCTGCTGTTTGGGGCTTACGTCTGGTCGACGGGTGTTTCCGCTTGGACATAGGGCCGGCTCAACTCCGTGAACACACTGCTAAAGGACCGAAAAACCTATCCCTACCGGAAATGAGGGTCAACGGGGCAATTAACTCAAGGAGGTAATCACCTCAGCGCGTAGCCATCTTCCTCTTCCGCTTCTTAGAAGCCTCGGTACCGGCCTTCCTGAGTGTCCCAGGCTTATTGATGATGAGGCCGCCTCGCCGCTGTGGCTTGAGCATGCCGTCATAAATCCAGTCGTTGATTGCCGTCGTCACGGTAGAGCGGTGAGCACCCGCAAGGTCCGCGAGCTCCTGATGTGTNAACCAATGGTCAAGTCTGATCCGCCTCCCATCGTCCACTCCGAAACGATAAGCGAGATCCAGTAGGACATCCGCGATTCGGGCCTTGGAGGAGAAGCCGGAAGACAGTGAAATGAGCCGTGCCTCCGCCAAGTCGTTGTCGTTACTGCACAGAAACTGTGATAGCGTCATCGGGGAAGCTCGCAGCGCTTTGAAAACGTCGCCACCGTTCAACGGGATGAGGGTACAGGCCGACCCGGCGATCGCCGTGTATCGTCGAGGGACGTCGAGCGTCACGGCTTCTATCCCCAGCAATTCTCTGGGTCCCGCGATTCCTACGATGCGGCCCCCATCGGCGCCTGACTTCGGAAGAGTCAAGCGCGCGTGCCCTTCCCGAACCAGCAATACCCTGGACGAAGGTTCTCCTTGTCGGTAGATGACCCCTCCCTTTCGGTACGCTACAGGTGTGGCCGCTTTGATCAAGGCGTCGATTCTCCAAGCCCGCCGCGGAATTACCTGAAGGGGCACGTTGCGGGCTCCTACGCGTGGTCCGGCAGCCGGTGCGGCCGGAGGGATGGGTGAAAGGCCAAGACGGTCCCGATAAGGAGTAGCGGGAGCGACATGAGTGCGGCGGGCCGTGGGCCGATCCCGTCGCCTAGGAAGCCGAAGCCAATCACGGCTACCGATCCCACGGCCCACGCTAACCCCATGACGATTCCGGAGCCCACGCCCTTGCTTTCGGGCAAAATCTCTTGTGCCAGTACGATGACGGGAGGCATGAGCGCTAGGTTGAGCAATCCTGCGACAGCGGCAAACATCAGCATCAGTGGAGAAGCGGCGGGTANCCAGAACGCGAAAAAATGAGCCGGCAGGGCCAGGGCCGTCAAGCCNGCCAGAAGATACCTACGGTCCATTCGGTCGGAGAGCACGCCCCCCACCAGCGTGCCGACTGCCTGGCCGCCCATGTAGGTGCTCAACACGATGGCGCCCGTTGCTTCAGAGACACCGTCCTGAAAAGAGATGATGGGTGACAGGGTCAGGAAGAGGCGTTGAAGGAACCCGCTCAACGCGCCGATCACGAAGATCGCGCCAAGTGGACCCCGAAGAGCCCGCAACACCTCCAGGGGCGGAGGTGGCTTCGGCGCGTCTGGATGAGGCCGATCCGACGGAAGGACGAAGACGAGCACGCTGCACACGGCGATCGCTGGCAGCATGGCGACCCACATGCCGCTCAGTCCCACGACNGCCACCAAGGCGACCACTATCAAGGGTCCGACCGCGAATCCGAGCAACCCACCGAACGCGAAAATGGACATTCGCAGGCCGCTCCCCTTCCCTTCTGCGGCTCCCCCAGACATGGCGGCACCGGGCGGATGAAACGCTGCGCTGCCAATCCCTCCCGCGATCAGGATCGCGGCCAATACCGCGACGGANGGGGCGAGTCCGATGAGCGANAGAAACACNCCCGAAATCAAGGGCCCACCGATCACGAAGAACTTTCGCCCATATCGATCGGCCAAGTACCCGGCGGCGGGTTGGATCAGGGAGCCGGCCAGCGACCACGTCATCGCCAGAATCGTGGCTAAGGCGATCGACATCCCCAAACGGTCCATGAGTCGAGGGAGCAGTGGACTGAGGAAGGACGAGTAGGCGTCATTGATGAAGTGTGCGACGCCCACCGCCAACACCACGCGGCGGGTGGTTCCTCGGGACACCCGGATTGGGTCGGATTTGGCAACGTTGGTGACATGCATGCCGGGAGGTTACAGGGCTTGGTGTATACGCGCTACATTCAGGTGGTTGGTGACGAGTTCGGAGAGGAGATCGAGGAGATCATGGANCGTTTTTTTGCGGTCGCCGGTGCGGTTGCGGCCCTGATCGGGGTGACGGTGGGGGCCTTCGGCGCTCACGGGCTGCGTGATCGACTGACCCCNGCCGATCTGGACATATTCGAGACGGGGGTGCGGTATCACATGTACCACGCTCTGGGACTGTTTGCCGTGGCGTGGGTGGCCTCCCGGTGGCCCTCNGGGGCGACCACGATCGCGGGGTGGGCGTTCATCATCGGGATCGTCGTGTTCTCNGGAAGTTTGTACACGCTGGTTCTCACGGGACAGCGCTGGCTCGGGGCAGTCACACCGGTTGGAGGAGTTGCCCTGATCGCGGGCTGGGCTGCGCTGGGCTGGGCCGTATTGCGCGGCTGATGAGGCCGGGTCCGAGCGACCTCCCCCCAGTCCGGCGAGCCTCCCAGATGAATGATGCGCTCCAGATGGATGACGCACGCCGTATGGACGACGCGCGCCATCTAGTGGGCTCCGCGAGCCGGCTCCTCATCCTCACCGGAGCAGGGGTAAGCGCCGAGTCAGGCGTGCCCACGTTTCGTGGCNNCGANGGCCTCTGGAAGACGCGCAGGCCGGAGGAACTCGCGACGCCTCAGGCCTTCCAGGCCGATCCGAGGCTCGTGTGGGAGTGGTATGGACTCCGGAGGGAGCGGGTAGGAGCTTGCCGTCCCAACCCGGCGCACGAGGCGATTGCCCGCCTGACCCTCGAAAAAGGAGGCGCCCGCCTCGTGACCCAAAACGTGGATGGTCTTCACGAATTGGCCCTAGAGGAAGCCGTGGCGGAGGAGTGCTCCTCGGACGAGTCGCGCGCGCGCGCGGCACCAATCCGACTGCATGGGTCTCTGTTTTGGACGCGATGTACCGTATGTGACCATCGGACCCTGGATCGCCATCCTGTCGACGCCGACAACGAGGCATCTCTACCGCGGTGCCCGAAATGCCAGGCGCTTCTACGCCCCGACGTCGTGTGGTTCGGTGAAGAGCTCGATCCCGAGATCCTAGAGAGTGCGATGGAGGCGGCGGATGCCGCCGAAGTTTGCCTGGTCGTGGGTACGAGCGCGCTCGTTCATCCTGCGGCTTCCTTACCCCTCTTGACCAAAGAGTCGGGAGGGGTGGTCGTCGAGGTGAATACGGAGCCTACTCCGCTGACCGAAGTCGCTCAGTTGAGCCTCCGAGGCCGATCCGGGGAGGTCCTACCCCGTCTGCTGACCGTCGAACCCTAGCCGTATAGGGGGTCCGCCCGAGCTCCCCAACGCAAGGAACGATTTGGTTGACGAGCGTGTTAATTCTTGGTCCCGAACGTGCAATTACCTTGGTCAGCCCCGCCCTCTCGGGGGTTATTCGTGCGGAGCGAACGCGGTGCCCCCGGAGCCCTGGTACCGGTACCGGATGGTTGTGCAGCCAGCTTGGGCAGCCGGACAGTAGTAGCTCAGAATCTGAAACACCGCATAACGGCTATCGGCGGTCCGCACGGCAAAAACGGTGAGTTTCGGGGTCAAGAGGTGGCTGGTCCAGCTGTACTCGTACCACCGGGCTGTTGCGGCATTACTCACGTCGCCGCCGGAGCTGTTTACCTCGTACCCGTTCGTCGGCACCGTCGTCACGGAGTCCAGCGAGGTGATACCTAGGTCGAGTATTCCTCCCTGCCCGGCGAAGTTCGGGCCCCCGTTCGCGAGGATCGTGAACCTCTGGAACGCCAGATCCCATCCCAGAGGGCCCGGCGACTCGACCACCGAGCCGGAGGAAAAGTCGAAGTACGCGAAGTCGTCCACTCTTCCGTCCACAGTGAAAACCGAAGGTCCAACGAGCTGCTCCCCCACCTCCTGTGGGTCCACGACGGACACGGGGTAGAAAGTCAGNGGCNCAGANTGCCGTAAGCTNGACGCTACGAATATCACGGCCGCGATGACCAGAANTCCGATGATCACGATTGCAGCCTTCGGTGGACGAAGCGGCCCCTCGGCTTGGGCTTCGATATCGATGCTGTCGTGGGGCATGGTCATGTCCGCTCGGTGGATTCCTCTAGGNTAAATTCTATTATGTTCGGAGCGATTTTCAAGCTCGGTACTCCGGCCTGCGGGCTGTTGCGGAAGCCTAATGCAAGGACATCACGGTGAAGCCTGCCATTCGATCCATCCGTTGCGCCTTCTGGCCCGTCCTGTTGGTCGNATCGNNCGNTTGGGTATCCGCTTGTTCGCGGGACAGCCAAAACGACTCGAGCGCGAGGCCCCAGCTCAGGTCCGTTACCTCACAGGACTTCGCTCCGTCACANCAGTCCGCTCCAGAGCCCCCACCTGCACGATGGCTGGGGCTGATCGGAGAATACGGCCCGGACGACGACGTGTGGTTNGCCCTGGAAGACGAGTCGAGACTCCACCTGCGTCAGGGAGAGGTGGCCTATGCCTTGGAGGAGGCATCGGCGGACGAATTTCTGCGTCGCCGGTCGGATCTCGACGGGGCTGAGCGCGTCCTGTTCACCCGCCGCGNGGATGGCCGTGCGGGCGGTTTCCAGTTGGGTGGAGCCTACTTTCCGAGGCGAGAGGTCGGCACTGTGGGGGGCCAGACTTTTCGAATTGATCCGGTACGGGATGTCGAAGAACTTCGGATCGAGGCACTCGCTGCGACGCCACCGGTGGAGGAAGGGCCTTTTCGTGAATCCGAATTGGTCGACCTCACGTTGTTGGATCCCACGATCGAGCTCGATATCCGTTATGCGGGCACGAACAACTTCATGAACGCCGTTTTCTACGAGGACTCCCGTGCCTTCCTTCAGCGCCCCGGTGCAGACGCGGTGGTGCGGGCCCACCGAGCGCTTGGGCGGTACGGGTACGGACTACTGATTCACGACGGATACCGACCGTGGTA
>PAUA01000014.1 GCA_002712565.1 Gemmatimonadota bacterium
CGATGTGGTGCGCATCGACAAGGGTCACACGGAGGGTCTAGAGCCGGCCGTCACAGAGGCACTCGTGAGACTCATGGTCTCAGCCGACGGCGGCAAGATTCGGCAGGGCCGCTAAGTCCCACCTTCTAGGCCTCAGAGGTTCAGCGACGGCCACATAAATCCATCGGAGCGGCGGTGCCCGCCCCGGTGAACTATGTGGGTTCAGTGATGCGAGGATGCTCTTCAGATGTGTTCGGTAGCACTATCGCGGCAGCCGCAAGCATTCCAGCCATGATGACCTCCGCAACAATCGACCCGGTGGCGAACGGCGCGTCGTAGACGGCGAACGCCACGGTTCGCATCAAGGCGGCGCCACCGAGAAGGAGAGCAGGAGCCAGCAACCACTCACGGCGTAGCGTCCACACGCCCATCAGCACCATCACGAAACCAGCCAAGAAGAAGGACGCAAAATCCCCGATCTGCGTGCTTCGTCCGGCGCCTTCCAGCAGAGGCATACCCAGCCCCTCCGCTGCACCAGCGGGATCGGTAACCCACCCAACGCCGAGGAGCAGCATCATCAAGCCCGGCAAGGCGGCGACAATGCGAAAACCAGTCTTCATTCTTGAACCCCCTTAGTCATCGGACCATCTGTCCCTCCTGGACTCAGCGGTGTGGGATGCGCCTCAGCCTCGGGCTGCAACCGTGGAACGTGAAATCGATGTGAATCAGTCCCCTCCGACCGCTTCAGCCCCGACGGGAACCGGCGAGCCCTCGCCAGTCCATGCCATACCTCGCACGTCCTCGACGACGACGTAGAGTGCGGGTACGACGAGCAGCGCGATCACGGTGACGAACAGCGCGCCAAATCCGAGACTGATTGCCATGGGGATCAGGAATCTCGCTTGCATGGACGTCTCGAAAATGATGGGCAAGAGACCGAAGAACGTCGTGAGCGAGGTGAGCAAGATCGGACGCAACCGGCCAGCGCTTCCTTCGATCACGGCGTCCCGAATGCTCGCGCCCGCACGTTGATGCGTGTTGATGGCGTGTACTAGCACGAGGGTGTCGTTTACCACCACACCCGACAGCGCGATGATGCCGAACACGCTGATCATGGTCAGCGTGTAGCCCATGACGAGATGCCCGACCACGGCCCCGACGATTCCAAACGGAACCGCCGACAGCACGATGAGGGGCTGAATGTAGCTCCGGAACGGAATCGCCAAGAGACCGAACATGACCACGAGGGCGATCAGGTAATTGGGCCCGATCGACATGAAGCTCTCCTGCATCTCGCGCTGCTGACCCACCAGATCCATTGACAAACCAGGGAACGCCGAACTCAACTCGGGAAACACGGATCCCTGGAGCGCGGCCAGGACACCACGGCTAGAGACGACACCCTGCGCCAACTCGGCGGTCACGTTCACGGTCCGGCGGCCGTCCTCACGCATGATCCGGGTGGGCGAGCGGCCACGCGTGAATTCCGCCGCGTACAGAACCGGCACGGCACCGTTTGGCGTGTTGACGATCAGGTCCTGAATGTCCTGCTCAGAGGCTCTCTGCTCTTCCGGTAGACGAACCATGACCTTGATTTCGTTCCGACCGCGCTGCTCTCTGAGGGCTTCCGCACCGAAGAACGACGATCGGATGGCTCGCGCCACATCCGTGCTGGTCAGACCCAACCCCGCCGCTTCGGGCAAGAGCTGGAAGTCGAGCTGGGGTTTCCCCTCCGCATAGCTGTTGTCGACGTTGATCAGGGCCGGAAAATCCCTGAGCCGGTTCGTCATTTCACGAGAAGCCTGCGCGAGCACGTCCTCGTCGAGGTGGCTAAGTTGAACATCCACGGCCGCGCCGGCGCTAGGTCCGCCCGCGCTGGCGATCGTGAGCGACTCCAGCTCCGCGAGGGCCGGAACGTGGGCCCGCCACCACTCCTCGAATTCGGCGGCGCTGAAGTCACGCTGATCCTGCGGAACGAGGCTCACTTCCAGAGAGACGAGATGGCTTCCTGTGAGGGCGGGGCCGCCACCGAAGGCGGGTCCAAACTGTGTGGGACCTTGGCCGACCCGTGAAATGATGCCACGGATGGACTCCGAGCCACCACTCTCTTCGATCGCCAAATCCAAAGCGGTCTGCAGCTCGGCACGCACGGCGAGCGTCCGGTCGACGGAAGCGCCGAAAGGCAGCCGAGCCGCCGCCGTCACCACGTCCCCTTCGATCTGAGGAAAGAACGTGAACGGAATGACGCCACCGACCACGGCCCCGATCGTGATGAGGAGTATTGCGACAGCGACCGCGACAGTCGTGTATCGTTGCTCCAAAAACGTGCCGAGAAGGGGTCGGTAGCGCGTCTCGATGAAGCGCTCGAGTCCGCGGGTCACCCCGGCCTGCAATCGGTCGATGGGAGCCATGAGGCGTGCGCCGGCCGGCCACCCCCGACCGAGTTTATGCGAGAGGTGGGCAGGCAGCACATAGAACGACTCGACCAGCGAGAAGAAGAGAACACCCATGACCACGATCGGGATGAGTCGGAAAATCTTCCCACTCACACCGGGCACGAACAGGAGTGGGGCAAAAGCCACCATCGTGGTCAGGACCGAGAAGGTGACAGGCATCGACATCTCCCGAGCGCCCTTCACCGCCGCCTCCAGGCGTCCCATCCCCTGCTGGCTCGCCCTGTAGATGTTCTCCGAGATGATAATAGCGTCGTCTACGACCAGGCCCAGCGTAATGATCAGCGCGAAGAGTGTAATCATGTTGATGGACACATCCAGCGGACCCATGAACAGGAACGCCCCGAGAAAGGAGATCGGGATACCCAGAGCAACCCATCCGGCAACCTGCCGGCTCAGAAAAAGCGTCAACACGATGAGCACGAGCGCGAGCCCCATCACGGCGTTCTTGAAGAGCAGGTTGATCCGGTCCTCGAGCGCCTCCGAGTCGTCGCTCCAAGTGGAGAGTGTGATGTTTGCCGGCACCCTGGCCCGAAGTCGTTCCGTGTAGTCCTTTACCGCCGTCGCCACCTCCGTCGGTGTCTGATCCCCCACCCGATACACAACGAGCTGTACGGCCGGAAGGCCCCCGAACTCGATGGTCTGGTCGGTGTCCTCGTAGCCATCTACGATCGTCGCGATGTCGCCGAGCCGGAGTTCGTGTCGCTGGGCCGTGCCCCGGATGACCACGTCCGCGAAGCCCTCGGCCGTGAGTCGCCGATCCACCACACGGACGAGGACCTCACCCGAGAATGTCTCCACGCCGCCCCCGGGAAGGTCGATCGAAGCCATCCGAATCTGCGCAGCGATCTGTTCCAGGGTGAGCCCGTATGCCTCCAGATCCTCGCGGCGAACTTCGATCGCAATCTCGAGGGGCGGCACACCGGAGACGTCGAGCTGGGTGACTTCCGGCAACTCCAGAAGCTCCTCGCGGGCCTGTTCAGCCAATCCGTGCAGAGTCCTGAGGTCCTGATCCCCGGCGAAGATCAGCGATATGACCGGCTGACGGATCGTCGCGGCGGAGATCGTGGGTTCTTCTGCATCCAACGGAATGGTCGTAATCCGATTGACTTCGTTCGTCACATCCGAGACCACACGATCCTGGTCGGCCCCAAGAAGGAGCTGGATCGACACGCTGGCCATACCCTCGGACGCCACGGAGTTGACCCGCCTGACCCCGTCGATGGCTCGGACAGCCTCTTCGATGACTAGGACGATTCCCTGCTCGACCTCGCGAGGGCTCGCACCAGGATAGGGCACGGTCACGCTGACCATATCGATGGAGAATTCGGGGAACACCTCTTGTTTGAGTGAGAAGGCGCTCAGGATCCCTCCTAGCAGGACCACCGCCATGAGGAGGTTGGCCGCCACCGGATTGGCGGCCATCCACGCGAGGGGCCCCCGCTCGCTCCGCTCTTCAGGTACGGTCGCTCCACCCCCCGCGGGCACGTCCGCTGGGCCCACAGGCTCCTCGTCGTCGATGTTCATGGCTGTGACTCCGTCGGTCCGAGCGAACGGGCTGGCGCGCCCTCCACCGGATTGACCAGCGGCGAGAGCACCAGCGAGGCACCGTCCTCCAACCCCTCCGACACATATACGAAATCGTTATCACCCCACACTGGAGAGATGCTGCGTCGCTCAAGCGTCGATTGGGCACTCAACACCCAGACCGTGTTCCCGTCGTAGACGGCCGCTCTCGGCACCGCTACGGCGCCTTCGATGCTCCGCCCTCGTACCTCGGCATCCACGAAGGCCCCAGGCAAGAGTGGGAGAGCGTCACCCAGCGACATCGGATTGTCGACCATCACCAAGATCTGCGCCCTGCGAGTCTCGGGGTCCAGTTCATCCACCCGATGAGCTACACGGCCGGTTCTTTCGACGACCCGGTCGCCTCCCACGCGCTGCCGCACCAGCACGAGCGACCCCTGTTCCCCGTCGACGGGCAGTTCGATGAGTTCTAGGGCTTCCAACCGCACGGAGAGTAGAACCCGCACATCATCGGTTCCGATCAATCGGGCCACCTGGCTCTGCGGCCCGACGACCTGGCCCTCGTCGACGGCCTCGGAGAGTACGGTGGCATTGAAGGGTGCCCGAAGTTCAGTGCGTTCGAGACCCAATTGGGCCCGGTCGAGGGCGCTGCGGCTCGAATTCAAGTTCATCTCGGCCGCCGCGCGCTGGCTCTCGCGCAATACGAGCGACGGCGGCTCCCCCCCGTCTCCTAGGAGGCGCCACTCCTCAAGTGCAATCGCCTGACGTGCCCGCTCCATCTCGACTTCGAGTTCCGCGCTTCTGACCAGCCCGCGCTGTTGCTCCACCGCCAACTCGTAATCCCGCGCATCGATGCGGGCCATGACGTCGCCCGTCCGAAAACGACCCCCGGGCACAAGACGCTCGGACACATAAACGATGCGGCCGCTCACCTCCGGGATGACAAACACTTCCCGCCCCGGTGCGATCAGCCCCGTCGCGGCGACGATGGCCTGATGGGTCCCGACCCGAGCGACCTGTGTTTGAACGACCAGCTCTGGCTCGTCCTGTGCCACGATCACCGGCTCCGTGGCCATCACGCTGACGGCGGCGGCGACGGCCGCGCCGCCCAAAACCACAACCACCGGGATTCCGACTGTTTTCATTTTGGACATGGCCTGCCTATTCCCTGCCGAGGCCGCGGGTCCAGCCGCCACCCGACGCCTGTCGGAGTTGGATCCAAGAGCCCAAAACGTTGCGCTTCGTGCGAACTACGTTCAGTTCCGCTTGCTGCATTCCGTTCGACGCGTTGAGCACGTCGAGGAAGGTTGCGATTCCGACCAGGTAACGGCGTCGGGACTCGTCATACGCCAACCTCGAAGCGTCGAACTGCTCCTGAAACGCTTCGAGTTGCCGCACTTGCTCCTCTTGCTGAGCTGCGGCAGAGCGTACCTCGCTGACGGCCTGGACCTCCACTTGTCGAAGTGATGCTTCGGCTGCTTCCACCCCAGCGACGGCCTCTCGGATACGCCCGCTCCGGTCGAAGCCGTCGAAAAGCGGCACAGAAAACGTCAAGCTCGAGCTCCAATTGGATTGGGTGGATAGTTCGGTCGCCTTGAAGAACTGCAAACCGGCATTAACCGACAGATCAAGTCTCGGGAGCCGGCTCCATCGGGCGCCCGAGGCATCGCTTAGCGACGCCTGAAGCCGGGCGTCGGCACCGCGCACGTCAGGGCGCTCATGAAGCGGGAACCCGAGCCCCGTCGTGGCCGATGCGAAGGTTAGATCCGCCACGGGAACGGCGGGGAGGCGCTCCGGAACCTCCGGCGTCGGTGCTTCAGCATCCCGAGCGAGCAGCGCGTGGAGCCGCTCAAGCGCGACTCGCAGGGCCGCTTGCGTCAGCGGAAGGTTGGCTCTGGTAGTGGCCAGTTGCTGCCGCTGCTGAAGGACCTCGAGTGCCGTCGCTTGGCCGCCCCTATAGCGGAGCTGCGTCACATCGGCGAGCTGCTGGTTCGCAGTGACTTGTTGCTCGATGATCGCCAACTGCTCTCGGGCGGACACCGCGTCGAAGTATGCTTCCGCTACTTGGGTAGTCAGCGCCAAAGCGACCGCGTCACTGTCTCCGCGGCTCGCGTCTGCGCGCAGACGGTTTGACTCCAAAGCACGATACTCGGCGCCCCAAGACGTGAGGTTGTACCGAGCGGTGATATTGCCGGAACCCGTATAAAACATAGAGGGCCGAGAGGCCGTCGGGTCGCCGCCGATGGGCAATCCACCGAACTGAAAACCCAGCCCACTCAACGGGGCCACCGATCCCAAAGCGTCGAGGCTCAAGGTGGGCATGAGCGCGGCTCGCGAACGGACCGACGTGGCCTCGGCTTGAGCGATGCGTTGGACGGCGCCTGACAAGTCGGGACTCATGACGAGCGCCTCATCGATCAACGCGTTGAGTGTGGGGTCGTCCAACGCCCGCCACCACGGTCGATCCTGCGCGACGACGACGGTCGGAACCGCGACCGCCAATAGGAGGACAACCAGGTACGCTTGGATCTTCATCAGCCCACCTCCGGCGCCAGCCCGTGGGTCAGCAAATCCGCCAGATCATCGACGTAGCCCTCGTCCGGCGCACCCGAAGGAGCGTCCCCCACGATATGCACCATAAAAGCGCGAAACTGGAGCGCCCCCAGAATCATNGTAGCTGCGGCTTCGAAGTCCACGGGACGAATCAACCCGCCCTCCTTNCTACGGAGAAGCCAGGCNATGAGAGTCCGCTTCGCCACCACGGGCGGCGCNACCTCGAACGAGGCCAGNAACTCTTCTTTGGANATCCCACTGGCCCGGATGACCGACATTGCNGGAATCGTTTCGGCGAAGAACGCGGCAGCTTGCCGGATCACTTCACGCAGTTGTTCGACGATGGGCCGCTNGTCAGGNCCGTCTTCCAACGCACTCACCCAAGCCGGCACGGACGGCGGAAGCAACGCCGCGAGCATGAGNTNTTTTTTCGTCCCGAAACGTTTGAAGATCGCGGGCTGAGAGATTTCGAGGGCNTCAGCGATGACCTCGGTCGAGACGCCCGGCCCGTGTGCGAGAAAGCACCGGCGCGCTTCGGCCANGACGTCCGAATCGGAAACANTTTTCGTCCGTGCCACGTGGACCCCCAAGGTTAGTGAGTNATCACTAACTAACTTTTCTNGAGATTCNCGTCAAGAGTGTTCGGTCGACGACGAGATCCCTCGGCGGATTCGGTTCGAGTAGCGAAGGCTGGGTGCCACACACGATCGAAGCCATCAGCTCCACTGTCCTTCTCACGACGCTCCGACCACCTTTGAACAGCCGCGGGGGGGGGCGCTTTCTGCTACAGCCCTCCCGCCTTTTCTGATACAGCAAAACCCCGCTCAGCCAAAAGACCAAGCGAGGCAAGGGGTTTCCATCAGTGGGCCTGGGTAGACTAGAACTACCGACCCCACACTTATCAGATATGAGACTAGCGCTCGTGGGCGCTGGTGAGCGCTGGAATCAGGGGGTTTTCACCGATTCTGCGCTGGTGGGTGCCAGCCAGCGCTGGCCAGCGATGATACAGCATGTGCTACAGCTTTCGTTTGGCCCGCTCGCCAGAATCGCATGAGGAACAACCCCTACTCCAGGATTGACCTCACCACCTCGATCACACCGTTGATCATCTCGTCTTCGACCTCCGGAGACCATCCGACGGGCGAGGCGTACTGAATCTGAATGACCTGCGACTGGTAGGCGTCCCGACGCACGAGCTCTCGCGTCGGAATGTAGAGATTGTGCTCGCCCATATAGCCGAACACCATGATCGGCATGTCGCGGCGAAACGTATCCTTGATACGCGCCCCGATCGGCGCGGTCACTTCCCCCTGCATCGCCACAAGAGGCATCGGTCCGATCCTGGCGACGATGACCTCGTTGTAGACGGAGGGGAACTCGTCGTGGATGCTGTAGTCGTACCGGTCGAGGAGCTCCGTATCGTTCCTGTGAATCAGATACGTATCGTCGGTGGAGATCATCTCCGTCGTCGTCTGCGGAAACGGGAGGCCTAGCTCGTAATACCGCAGCAGCATGCGCACCCAGTTCGTGCTCCGGTAACGATGCGGATACGCCACGAAGCCCACGTCAGGCGGAAAATCCTCGGCGAGCTGGAGCGCAGCCTCTCTGGAAATCGGTGGAGCTAACGGCAGCGAGAGTACTTCCATCGTGCTGGTGATCGGGCCCGTGACGTCCTGAAGCTCGGCGTCCGCGATCTCCAGGACGGCCGTCGCGAGCTCGTGCCCCAGGCTTCTCGCGACCTCCTCCATGACCGCATCGAGCGCCTCCGGTCCGGCGGCGCGGGCCTCGGTCGCCCGCTGGTCGTAGTCGGCGGGCCGCACCGCGTACTGGTTGCCGCCTGACGCGTCGGCGTACATGGCCTGCACGCCGGGAATGGCTGCCTCGATCTCATCCATGGCAAAACCGGGGTGCCCGGCGTCGATCTTCGAACGCGATGCCTGCGCCGGATGTGTACCGTGGTTAAAAAGCAGCGCCACGGGCTGGTCGCCCTGCATCACTTTCAGCAATTGGATCTCGTAGTCGGCCGGCGCGTCGCCTCGTGTGGTGATGAAATACCCGTGGCCCCCTCCGAAGAGTACGTTGACCGGCCCACGTTCGTTGGCGATCGCTTCCTCGATGAGCTCCAACATCCGCTCGGCCAACCACTCCCCGTAGTCGAAGTTGTCCGGGTTGATCTGGATGGGCGCGTTGTGGTTGTGCGTCGCCAACAGAATGAGTCGTGACGGATCGATGCCGAGCTCATCCCTCACCCGCTGGCGCAGGATGGGTGTCGCGACGTCGAGGCAGTTGAGGTCGTACGTGACGATGATCAGACGGTTGGTTCCGTCGTTCAGCACCAGAGCGCGAGCGTAGATATCTTCGGCCGTCCCCTCCGACACCCGGCCATTCACCATCACCCGTGGCTCACTGTTCGTAATGACACCCTTGGCCACGCCAGCGCTCATCTGCGCGAAAGTCGTCTGCGGCTCCTGCGCGAACGCCGTCCGAGGAAGGACGACGATCAAGGCCGCCATGAGGGTCAGCGCGAAGTCCCGTTGGATACGTCTGTTCATGACGCTGTTCTCCTTAGTGCTCATGCAGCTGCAGGAAGGCCAGCAGGTCGGCAAGGTCTTGGTACTCGAGCCCCTGCTCCAGCCCATCGGGCATCAATGACAGGCCTTCGGTGCGAATCTCGCGGATGTCGCTCCGGCGAACGATGTCGGTTTCTCCTTGAGCCCGGACGAGCGTGATACTCGCCGGCGTCTCCGATCTCAGGATGCCGTTCAGCAACACTCCGTCCGTGGTCTCCACCAAGTAGTTCGCGTATTCCGGGGCGATGGCGCTGTTCGGATCCAAAATCGATGTCAGCAGGTCCTCCGTCCCCTTGCTGAAGGCCATGCCGAGGTCGGGTCCCACGGGGTTTCCCACACCGCGCAAGAAGTGACACTGGGCGCACAGCGACTCGAAGTGCCGTTGCCCTCGGGACTCGTTCCCACGCAGGCCGGGTACCTCGGTCAGGTATTGATCCACAATTTCCGTGCGATTGCTGAACTCGTGGTCCCCGAAGAACACGGCGGCGCGGGTCGCGATGTCATCGGACGAGCGGCGTAGGAGCCTCCGGCGCTGTTCGAGGTCCAGGTTGAGCTCTCCCGAGTTCAGGTCTCCGCTCTCGAGCGCCGAGATCAGCAACTCGTGCAACGGCACCCGGCGCAGGAGCATGTCTAGCGCGATCCCTTTCACCTGTGGGCTGTAGCCTCTCCACCGGACGAGGACCTCTCCGCCTGTCTCATTGTCGGCGAGCCGGGCGAACGCGCGAGCAGCCCCGATCTGAAGCTCGAGCGGATGTCGAGGCTCCATGAGCCCGAGCAAGGACTCACCCACCTGCGGGTAACTTCCCAAACCGAGGAGCTCCACCTCCTCGATGCGCTCGGGAACGGAAAGCGAGGTGTCCAGGACACGAACACGCGCCTGGGTCATCGCGCGGTCTTGGGCTCCCGTGTCCTGGATGTCGAAGCTCGAAGCCACACGCAGCGCGCCCCGCACGACCGGAGTGAACCCGGAGTTGATCGCTTCCTCCAACGCCGCGCGAATCGACGCCTCTACCCCAGCCGCCTCGCGTCCGCTTCCCAGACCGTCGGCGAGGCCATCCAGTAGCGCGGCGCGCCAGCCGGGAGCGAGCTGCGAACCGCCGGCCATGCTCACCAGCGAGGAGACCGGTTCGAGATCTTCGCGAGAGCCCACCACCGATGCGAGACGCCTCGTCACGTCCCGCTTTCCATCGGTGACCTCACCGACGAACGGATCACCCGAGGCCAGCAGCGCCTCCAACGCTACGCCGGGCTCGACGGCCAGGCCGGTCAGGACCGCGTCCCGGGACCATGCGTACTCCACGTCCCGACGCAGAATTGCCAGCAGCACCCCAGACACTCGGGGATCGTCGATCGCCCCAACGGTGAGCGCGACCTGCATGCGGACGCGCGCATCGGGATCCGAGTCCATGCGCAGTACGGCATCCCGGACGTCGGGCGATGCCATGACGTACGGCTCGGCCATTCGAAGAGCGTTCTCGCGGACGGCCGGGCTCGCGTCCTCCAGTCCAGCCTGAACGAGCTCGGGCTCCAGAGCACCGAGCCCTTCCAGTGTCCAGAGTCCGTGCAGTCGCCCCAGCGCAGAGTCGTTCTCGAGAGACAGCTGCCTCAACAGTGGAACCGCTGATTCATCCCCGCGTTCGACGAGGAGACGCTGAGCGGTGTCGCGCCACCATTTGTTCGGGTGCGCCAAGGCTTCCACCAAGGTCTGGACATCGGCACCACTGAGCTCGGGGCGCGTAAGCTCGAGCCCCTCCCGAGGAACGACGCGATAGATGCGGCCCTTGTCATCCCCAGCCCTGACGTCGAGGCCCTGTTCCACCTGATCGGGGATCCACTCCGGATGCTCGATCACCGCCCGATGCATGTCCACCACGTAAAGGCCACCGTCGGGTCCCACGGCCATCGTGACCGGTCGGAACCAGTTGTCGTCACCGGCGAGAAACTCGGCTTCGTCCTCGCCGCGGCTGGCTCGGAACGATGGGCCCTCCGGCCGCACGACATCCTGATGGACGACGTTGACGACGACGTCGTTGACGAAGAACGTGCCGTCATACGAGTTGGGAAGAGCACCCCCGCCGTAATAGGCGATGCCCGAAGATCCGGAGAAGCGACCGGCCTGCTCGGGGTGATTGACCCTCGTCTCCGGTGGTGAGATCTGGTAGAGCGTCGCCGACGACTCGTGGTCGGAGATCTGTTCTCGCGTGGTGCCGACGGCCAGGTCCGGGCTACGACTCAGATACTCGGGGCGGAAGACCATATGCTGGATGTGGTCCAGGTTGTGTGTCCCGAACATGCGCCCCCACGCGTCGATAGCGATGCCATGGCCGCCCGTCGTCTCGTACGATTGCTGCAACTCGCCGGTGCCGGGACGAAACCGAAAGTCCATCCCTCTGATGGACACGTCCCGGTCGGGTGTGTCGACCGAATGTGCGGAACCGTTGTTGCCGCCGTTGGCACCGTACACCCAGTTGTCCAATCCCCAGGTCAGCCCGTTGATGTTGTGCTGGGTATTCCCGACGGGAAATCCGGTGAAAAGAACTTCTTCCACATCCGCGGCACCGTCTCCGTCGGTGTCCTGCAGGAAGACGATGTCGGGCGGACGGGTGACGAGGATTCCCCCACGCCAAGGCAGCGCCGAAGTCGGAAACTGAAGCCCCTCGGCGAAAACCGTCGCTGTCTCGTAGTAGCCGTCGCCGTCCAGGTCATCGAGCAGCTTGACGCGACCCAGGGGTGTCGACTCACCCTCGGGCTGGATCGGGTAGTCGCGCATCTCCACGACGTACATCCGACCGTCGGCGTCGAATGCGACGGCGACCGGATCGACGATCTGGGGCTCGCGAGCCACCAACTCGAGCCTCAGGTCGTCCGGAAGTCCGGCGGTCGCGATGAAATCCTCCGGCTCTCGCGACGAGGGCGGGGCCGCGTGCCAGCATCCATTGAGGACGCACAGCATCGCGACCGGCAGACGCATTGAAGTCGACATGCTCACGGACTCCACGTCCCGCTGGCTACCGCCGGGACGAAGGTCTCCAGGCCCTCCGGCGGAAAGTCCAGGCTTCTGCCCAGCTCGGCGCTCATGTAAGCCGTCATCAACTGCTCGACGACTTCGACGCCGGCGTCGAAGGTCAACGAGGGGGGCTTGTCCTCGAGAAACGCACGCACGAAGTGACGGTTCTCGGCTTGATATCCGTAGTCGGCCGCCTCGTCAGCGACCACGGGCATCAGTCCGATCTCCGCGTTCTGTTTCTCGACGAGGTCTTCGCCCGACCGGCCCTGCACCTCTCGACTGAAGAAGAGCTTGAGGCCGCTGTCCAACGTGTTGATCGACATCGAGTACTCCGGACCGAGCAGCTCCATCGTCAAGCGCAGCCCGGCGCCGACGTAGCTCCAGGACGTGCTCGCTTCGCCGAGCACCCCGACGCCATCCTCCGTCTCGTATTCGACCGTCGCGGAGGCGAAGTCCTCGGCTGGACGAGCGCTGTAGTCTACGTCCTCTCCCATGCGTTGTTGGAGCCGCTCGGGATAGGGCGGCCGCGTCCACTTGAGGGACGCGATGTGCGCGGTCACACGTCGGGGCCGAAGCGAGGCTCGCGGTGCTCCGGGCTCCGTCAACAGGTGACGCACGACCTCGATGGAATGACACATCATGTCGTTCAGCACACCGCCACCCTGCAGGTCGCCGCGCCAAAACCACGGCGTGTGGGGGCCACTGTGCTCTTCGGNCGCACGAGCGAGGTACGGCCGACCGGTCAGCGCAGCTCCTCGCCTCCAGATGATCTCGCGACCGCGAGTGACGGACGGAGCAAAGACCTGGTTTTCCAGGTAGCCATGATTCAGTCCCGCCTGCTCGACCAGGTCCCGAACTTGCCTCGCTTCGGCTACGGTTCGGGCGAGCGGCTTCTCGCACGCGATGCCCCTGAGACTTCCGCGCCCGCTCGTCACCGCCTCGCAGATTNCCTGGACGTTCTCGACGCGTGCGTGATTGGGCCCGCACAGCCAGAGCCCCTCGACGGCTGGGTCCGCCACCATGTCGGCGATCGATGTATGGGCCTTCGCGTCACCGACTCCCAGGCTGCGCGCGAGGGATGCGGCCTCCTCGGCATGTTCACGGTTCGGGCTCCAGACCCCTCGAACGTCGGCGTCGCGCACGCCCACGAGCGACTGAATGTGGAACCGCGTGATGAACCCGCTCCCGACGAAGCCGATACCGAGTCGTGCCGAGCTCATGGTGAGATCTTGTTGGCCTGGTAAAGGAGGTTGATGAGGGCACGGTCGACCAGTCGCTCGCCGGCCCCGACCTCGACCCGGGTGGATGAGGCGGCGCCGTACCCGCCCTCGGTCGTCGCCTGAATGGTCGGGAAGTAACCGAGCGCGTCGTTGGTGTAGCCGACGAAGAACGTGTGCTCGAACTGGCTCCGCGCCTTGAGCGCCAAGCCATGCTCGACGAAGAACTCGCCCGGGAAGGTCGCGAGCGCGATGTCGGGGCCGATCAGCACCGTATTGATCTCGGCCAACATGTCTCGCTGGGTGCGCTCGACGTCGGTGCGTGAGGCGAGCGGGATCACTTCGGCGTGGACCGAAATCACGGGCGCGTCGTCGAAGCCCGTGATCGATCCCGACACCCTGATCACCTCCTCCGCCACGGCCCGACCCATCGCCTCTACTTGCTCGAACGCGCCTTCAGCGGGCGGTGTCTTGTCCCAGAACGGGTTGATGTCTCCCGCAGCCCCTTGGAGAAACATCGCCTGGCCCCCGAGCTCCGCCTCAACAATGCGCATGAAGACGCCCGGGTAGTCGGCGGAGATGTCGAGGTTTTCGGGTCCCAGCACCACGGGATGACACTGGAAGCTCACGAGTGTCGCTAGCGTCTGGCCATCGAGCTGCTCGACGCGAATGACGCCGAGCTCGTAGTCGAGAGGGCTGGTCGGGATCCGCTCCCGATTCTCCCAGAACATCACGGCTCGGCCGTCGGCACCGATCATTCGACGGTTGTGGCCTTCCCGAACCTCACCCCAGCCAACTCCGATACGAACGGGAACCATGCGCCCGTCGGCCTCGATGACCGCTTGGGCGATCTTCTCTTCCGCGTCACGAATCCAGGGGCTCGCCGTCGACGGAAAATCGGGCGTCGCCCGGGGCCCCGAGTGCGTATGCGAGGNCACCAGGAGAACGTCTTCGATATCGGTTTGTNGCCNGACGATCGACTCGATGCGGGCAGCGCTCCCGNCCGAGATGGACCCGAGATCNAGCGTGACAATGGCGAGCTTCTGGCTCTGGTCGCTGAGTACGATCGCCTTCGCGTACAGAGGGTCGTGCACACCCTCCGACACGTTGGTGCCCCGCGCGCCATATCCGTACATCGGTCCTCCGAGGGGCGGTGTGACATCGGCTCTCGCCACCCCGGCGCTCAGCTGGGCACCAGCCGGCTGCGGAGCGAAGAGCACCAGCAAGCTCAGAAGACCGACGAATCGGATCATGACTCCCTCCCNTAGAATCTCCAAGGCCCTCGCAGCGCGGAGTCGACGTTCAAGCGCGNGAATCGTCCATGAGCGGACCCTGAGANCGGTAAGATTGAACCGGAATCCAGGCAGATCGCAAGGGCGAGTATTAGACACGCTGGCGCTCCAACTCGATCCTGCTATCGTCNTCGNCCANGAGAGCTTATCCATTCCCGGCCGCAGGGTAGCGAAGAACTCGACTCGACTCATTCGAAGCTGCNCCTTCGAGGTGCGTAGTCCCGGAGGGGGGCCTGAGGAGACCATGTCAGCAGCCACAAAACCGCGCTTGTCAGTGATGATGTTCCTGCAGTACGGCGTGTGGGGTGTGTGGCTCCCTGTGCTCGCACGCTACCTGCAGGCCTCGGTCGCGGAGGGCGGACTCGGGTTCACACCCGGCCAAGTGGGCTGGATCCTGGGGCTGGCGGGGTCGATCGGCGCGGTGACCGCGCCCTTCGTAGCCGGCCAGTTCGCNGATCGCTACTTCTCCACTGAAAGGTTCCTGGCGGTGCTTCTCGTCGGCGGCGGCATCATCAAGATCATCACGGCCTTCCAGACGACGTTCGTCGCCTGGCTCTGGCTGTCGGTGGCCTACAGTGTGCTGTATACGCCGACGCTCGCGCTGACCAACTCGCTCACCTTCGCACACCTGCGCGATCCGGACAGTGAGTTCCCGTCCATTCGGGTGTGGGGAACCGTCGGCTGGATTGCCGCCAGCTGGCTCTTTCCGCTGTTCTGGCTCCTCTCTGATGTAAGCCTGCAGTGGCTACCGCCCTTCTACACCGGCACCGAGGTAGCCGACGTTACGTCTCGGCTGGCCGACGCACTCGTCGTCTCGGGCATCGTGGCGATCGCCTATGCCGTTTACTGCCTGTTCCTGCCCCACACCCCACCCAAGCGCGGCGCTGTGGAGAAGCTCGCCTTCGCCAAGGCGTTCGGNTTGTTCCGGCGGCGCTCCTTCACCGTCCTCGTTGCTGCGAGCCTGCCGATCGCGGTGATCCACCAGATCTANTTCATGCAGACGGCGCCGTTCTTCGCCGACGTTCTCGGACTACGGGACAGCCAGATCGGGCCCGCCATGACGATCGGCCAATTCGCNGAGATCGCTGTCATGGCAGGGCTGGTCCTTCTCATCAGGAGGTTCGGCACGCGCTGGGTCATCGTCATCGGTGCGGCGGCCTACTTCCTGCGCTACGCGATCTTCGCCAGCACCGGCCTCCCGGTCGGAGTGATCGTCGCGAGNCAGTTCCTGCACGGCTTCTGCTACGCGTGTTTCTTCGCAGTGGGCTACATCTACGTCGATCGGCTGGCGGAGGAGGACGTGCGGCACTCGGCGCAAACCGTCTTCGGCATCATCATCCTAGGGGTCGGACCCGTGCTCGCGGCGCCGCTTCTGGCATACCTGTCGGCCCTCTTCGGTACGCCTGACGGCGGCCTCGACTATTCGGCGCTCTGGTCTACCCTGTCGGTCATCGGACTCGTTACGGCGGTGGCGTTCGGCGCCCTCTTTAGAGACGAGTCCCAACCGGAGGAAGGGTCTTTGTCAAATTGACGGGTGCGATGGTCGTAAACACAAAGTGGGCCTGGGTAGACTCGAACTACCGACCTCACGCTTATCAGGCGTGCGCTCTAACCACCTGAGCTACAGGCCCCACAACAACTTACGGATGCGGCACGACTCACCGCCGCCGAGAACGACAGATAAGATAGTGTCGGCGTCGGCCCGCTGGTAGACACGTTCGAGGCACACCGATGGAGGCNTCGAAAGTCAAGCAACAGTGAAGCCCTTTTCTCTCCAGCCCGTCGTCCCACCGTTGATACTGCGGACATCGCGGTAGCCGAGGGACGTCAAGAACANCGCCCCGGACAACGATCGNTTCCCGGTCTCACAAACGACCAGGATGGGNGCCTCGCGATCTTCCGGAAGATGGGCAGCGTAGTCGCTCATCTCCTGAAGCGGCATGTTCACCGCCTCGGGAATATGCCCGCCTCTGAACTCGTCGTACTCCCGCACATCGATGACCAGGNGGCTGCCAGCTTCCATCATTTCGTGTGCAGGCTCGATGTCCACGGTGAGCGCCGGCGTGCCTCTCGTGTTCTCAATCAGGGTGTCCATCATTCTCTCACGAGGACTTTCCCCTCCGGCCCCATCCATCCCGGGAAGGTGCCTGCTCATCGACGAGGCGTACTTGAAGGCGTTGTCGGGAAAGATCACCACGGCGATCACACCGGGCTCGTCCGGCACCAATCGAAGGGCGCCGGCGAGCGCCATGGCTGAGCTCGGGCCTGCAATGATGCTGTCCTCGCGGTTGAGGCGCTGGCACAAGCCGAAGGCCTCTTCGTCATCGATCTCGACCAACTCGTCATACTCGTCGGGTCGGAAGAGGGCGGTCTGCTGGAGTTGCCGGATACTCCGCACTCCGGGGATATCGTGCCCTTCCTGAGGGTGCACACCCAGCACCTTGATCTCAGAGTTTTNCTCCTTGAGGAAACGTCCCGTGCCCGTGATGGTNCCACACGTGCCCAGCCCGGCCACGAAGTGTGTCACTTTGCCTTCCGTCTGTTTCCAGATCTCCGGGCCCGTGGTCTTGTAGTGCGCCCCCGGGTTCGCCTCGTTCGTGTACTGGTCGAGCATGTGGAACTCAGGCCTGTCAGCGAGTTCGTGTGCCTTGGCGATGGCGCCCTCCGGCGCGCCGGGCGCGGGGCACAAGTCGTCGTCCAGCTCGAGGACATCGGCCCCGAAGAACCGCAGCATGATCCGCTTTTCGAGGGGAATGGCCGAAGACAGGGGCGTGGTGAGTGAGTACCCCTTCACGTTGGAGATCATGGCCAGGCCCATTCCGGTGTTGCCGGACGTGGGTTCGACCAACTTCTGGCCATCCTCGAGTACACCGCGCTCCTCGGCGTCCCCAATCAGATTGGCCGCGACTCGATCCTTAACGGCGCCGAACGGGTTATACCATTCGAGCTTCCCGTAGACGCGCGCGTGCTGGAACGGGACAACCCGATTGATCCGGACCAGAGGTGTCGGATTGTCCGCATCGGATAGTAGGCCCACCATCGAGTCATAGATTCTCAGTCGATGATCCNGCATCTGTCCTCGCATTGTCGCCATTTCAATCGGGTGGGTCGCTCGATCCCTCACCACCACCACCTGCAACCGGGGCAACTCCATACCCCAAGGAAGCCAAGGGTTTCAGGTTGGGTTCCTCGGGCGTCAGCCCCCGGACACCTCGTGCACTCGATCGACCAGAAATGCGACAGCGTCGGGATCAGTCGCTTTCTCGATCCCGTGGCCAAGGTTGAATATGTGGCCGGGCGCCGGCCCAGCGTCCTCCAGCACTCGATCGATCTGACGACCGAGTTCCCCCCGTGGNGCGAATAGCGCCGCCGGATCCAGGTTGCCCTGCACGGCAGTGTCGGGTCCCAGAATCCTGCGGGCGTCGGAGAGCGGAAGCCGCCAGTCGATTCCAATCACGTCGGCGGGGCACTCGGCTACGATCTGGAGCAGTGTCGCACCCTGGTTCGGAAAATAGATGAGGGGCACATCAAGCGGGCGGAGGGCGTCGATCACGCGCCGTACGGCGGGGAACGCGAACTCCCGGTACTGCTCCGGCCCGAGCAGCCCTGCCCACGAATCGAAGATCATCAAGGCCTCGGCACCCGCGGTGGCCTGCGCCTCGAGATAACGGACCATCGTGTCGGCCAGCTTTTCCAGGAGCTTGTGGGATGCCTCGGGCTCTGCGAACAGAAAGGCCTTGGCCTCGGAGAAGGTTTTGGACCCCCCTCCCTGCACCAGATAACAGAAGATCGTGAACGGCGCTCCCGCGAAGCCGATGAGAGGAGCCGAAGCTGGAAGGGCCTCGCTGAGCAAGCGAACCGCCTCCAGCACGAAGGGCACACCCTCCTCCGGATCCGGGATCCGAAGCGCGTCCACCTGATCGGCACTCCGGATGGGAGTCTCGATGACAGGCCCGGGCGCGAAATCCAGCTTCACGCCCATTCCCTCTACTGGCGTCATGATGTCGCTGAAGAGAATCGCCGCGTCCATTCCAAATCGACGCACGGGCTGAAGCGTGACCTCTACCGCCAGTTCGGGCGTTTTTGTGAGCGTGAGAAAGTCCACCTCCGCCCTGATCTTCCGATACTCAGGCAGATAGCGCCCAGCTTGGCGCATGATCCACACCGGCGTGTGCGCAACCGGTTCACACCGACATGCCGCCAGAAACGGAGAGGCCGCGGGCGAGGCCGACGGCTCCGCCTGAGCGGGCCGAGCCTCGCTGGCCTCACCGCTCGCGCTCAGGACGTCCCTCCGAGCACGCGCGCCGCTTCCTTGGCGTAGTACGTGACGATCAGATCTGCGCCCGCCCTCTTGATGGCGACGAGGCTCTCTAGCATGACGCGCTCCTCATCCACCCAACCCTTGTCGGCGGCCGCCTTGATCAGCGCATACTCACCGGAAACCTGATAGGCAGCAGTGGGCATACCGAACGTCTCTTTTACCCGGAGGATGACATCGAGATAGGGCCCCGCGGGTTTGACCATGACGATGTCCGCTCCCTCCTCGATGTCCAGTGCCACCTCGCGAAGGGCCTCGTCTGCGTTGGCAGGGTCCATTTGGTACCCCTTCCGGTCGCCGAACGACGGAGCCGACTGGGCTACGTCACGGAAAGGGCCGTAAAAAGCCGAGGCATACTTGGCCGCATACGAAACAATGGGCACGTTCGTGAGCCCCGCATCGTCCAGAACGGTTCGGATCGCCCCCACCCGGCCGTCCATCATGTCGCTGGGTGCCACTGCGTCGGCGCCGGCTTCGGCGTACACCAAAGCGGCCCGCGCCAAGAGGGGAAGGCTCGAGTCGCCGTCCACCTCTCCCTCTTCGGTGAGCAGCCCGCAGTGCCCGTGATCCGTGTATTCGCACAGGCACACATCTGCCCACACCAGGAGATCCGGAACAGCCTCCCCGATCGCTCGGATCGCCGTGGGTACCAGCCCTTCGGGGTCGTAGCCGGCGGAGCCTTCAGCATCCTTTTCGCCCTCATCCGGCACACCGAACAGGATCACTGCCGAGATGCCCAGAGCGTGGACCTCCCGCGCCTCTTCCACGATGAGATCGACCGACAACTGGAAAACGCCGGGCATGCTGGCGACCGGATTCCGCACAGCCTCTCCGCCGACGACGAAAAGCGGATAGACCAAGTCGTCCGTAGAGAGGGAGGTCTCCCGGACTGCCCGACGCCAGGTTTCACCCCTCCGAAGCCGGCGAAGTCGGAGTCTCGGAAAGCTCATTCGGTCAGACGCTCCAACCCTCGGAGGAAATCTCGACGCGATCACCGCCCGCCGACCGCGCCGCCACCAGGGCTCCCCTGAGCGACTCCAGCATGTCGGTCACGGTCAACGTCACGCCGCGGTGTGCGATGGGNAAAAGGAAGTCCAGGACAATCTCGAAATGCCACTGACTNGAAAGGCCGGTCGCCGGATCTCGGAGCCGATCAACGTCGTGCACGAATGTCTCCCNTCATGGTCGCAGAAATCACTTAGAAAAACATACCAGTATGCCGCGGCCGGTAACATGGGATTCCCCCGCCGTGAGGGGAAGAACACCTCATTCCGGCCGAGCGATCTGGTGCAATCGCTCCGGTTCCAATTGGAACGTGACGTGCCCGATCCCGTGTGGCGCCATGCGGTCGCGGATCTCATCGAGAACCCGCTGGTGATGCATCGGGTCGTCCAGGACGCCGTGTCCGCTGAGCGCCACAAAACCGCTCGTGAGCGTCCACACATGTAGATCGTGAACGTCGTGCAGGTTGGAGATGGACTTGAGGTCCTGTAGCACACCCTCCATGCCCACGTGGGGCGGCACCATCTCGAGAAGCACGCGGGTCGCCTCTTTCACAAGACGCCAGGCACCCAGCAGGATCAGGCCGGCGATGACGATGGAGATGATCGCGTCGATGGGGGTCCAACCCGTCAGGAGGATCAGCGCACCGGCCCCAATCGCGCCTATGGACCCGAGCAGATCGCCCAGAACATGCAGGTAGGCGCCCCGAATATTGAGGTTTTCGTGGGCGTNTGTGTGGAGCATTCCGGCACCGACCACGTTGACGATCAAACCGACCCCCGCCACTCCCATCATGAGTGGCCCGTCCACTTCCGGTGGAGCGGCGAGTCGTTCCCAGGCCTCCCAGACGATCCAGCCGCTAATGACGAGGAGCGTCGCCCCGTTGGCCAGCGCGGCCAGAATCTCCATGCGGACGTATCCGAACGTACGCTCCGGGCTGGGCGGGCGGCGCATCAGCCGCATCGCGACCAGGGAAAGGGCCAGGGCCCCCACGTCGGCAAGCATGTGTCCCGAGTCGGCCAGGAGCGCCAGCGAGTTGGACAGAATGCCCCCGACGACCTCCGCCACCATGAACGTTGCGGTGAGGCCCAGGACGATCCAAAGGCGTCTCGACTGGGGACCGCGGTCCAGGGCGCCACCTGCCGGAGGGGGCCCATGGGTGTGGGCGGGGTCGTGCCAGAGCGGCGATCCGTGCAAGTGAGGCATCATTCAGGCGTCCCCCGTAGCTGCTACCCTTTGGCGCGATCGAGGCTTACTGTGCGTAAACTTATCCAGGAAGCGACCCGAGTGCAGCCACCACACCCATGACACCTTTTACTCGATCGGTGTACGCCGTGGTTGCGGCTATTCCCTCGGGCCGTGTCACATCGTACGGGGCGGTGGCAGCGATTCTGGGACGCCGACCCGCACTTCGTGCGGGCCCCAGTGCGCCGCGTGCGGTCGGTGGGGCCCTTTCCGCCATCCCCGACGAGCTCGACCTCCCTTGGTGGAGGGTCATCAATAGCTCCGGTCGGATCTCCACGTCACCGATCCATCATACGGCGCAGATACAGCGCGCCCTCCTAGAGGACGACGGCGTGCAATTTACCGAGACCGGACGGATCGACTGGGACCAGTACGAGTGGGATCCGAAAGACGCGGAGCTCGAGCAGATGCTCGGAACCGTGGACGCATGAATCAGCGAGCCACGGCCCTTGGGCTGATCCTCGGACTCGCGCTCGGGCTGCTCGCCAGTGCCACCGACATCGATCTGCTCGACCGCTTGGCTGCTGGCGTAGCGCCCCTGGGTACGCTTTTCATCAACGCGATCCGAATGGTGGTCATCCCCCTCGTGGTGACGACCATCTTCGTCGGGGTCGCCCGCCTCGGAAACCCGAGGACGGTGGGCAAGCTCGGGGGATCCGCCTTGGGTTTCTTCTGGGGAACGACCGTCCCCGCCATCGTCATCGGCATGGGGTTCATGACCCTTGCGATGACCCTCTGGCCCGTGGCCGTCGAGGTACCGACAACCGTCGAGAGCGCCCAAGAACTCCCCGGCCTCCTCGACCTCATCTTGCGCCTGATCCCAGCCAACCCGTTCGCCGCCGCGGCGGACGGAGCCCTGCTGCCACTGATCGTATTCACACTCCTCCTGGCTGCCGCGACGGGAGCCGTGGCGGAAGCACGTCGCCAGCGGCTGATCACCTTCGCCGAGGACATCAGCGCCGTATTCGTCCGGCTCATTCACTGGATCTTGTGGACCGCACCCGCCGGTGTGTTCGGACTTGCCGCACCGGTCGTTGCCGGGATGGGGCTGGGGTTGCTGGCAGGCTTGGCCGTGTTCGTGACGACTGTGGTCGTCGGCCTGTTCGTGTTCATTCTGCTCTTCTACCTGCCGGCCGTACGNCTCCTCGGAAAGAAGGGCATAGTGGAGTTCGTTAAGGGAGTGTCCGGCAGTTTTGTGATCGGATTCTCCACAACCAGCTCGGTGGCGTCACTCCCGGTCATGTTCGAAGACGCCGAGGCACTCGGTGTGTCCCCCGCCGTGTCCTCGCTCGTCCTGTCTCTGGGAGCGGCCATCAATCGGGCGGGCAGTGCCCTCTTTCAGGCGGGAGCGGTTGTGTTCCTCGCAACTCTTTACGACGTCCCACTTCCGTTCACCACCCTGCTGAGTGTCGGATTCGTAGGCTTCGTCGTGGCCATGTCGGTGGCTCCCGTGCCTTCCGCNAGCATCGTGACGCTGACCCCGATACTCGAGGTAGCCGGTGTGCCCGTTGCCGGCCTGGGGGTCCTCCTTGGAATCGACCGGCTTCCGGACATGTTTCGGAGCGCGACCAACATCACCGGACACGTGGCCGCGGCGGTAATAGTGGAGGGGCTCTGCGGAGGGGATGTCGTGGAGGGTGGCGGCACGATGACCGACACCATCGAGGACCGGCGATGACCAGCCCCAAAGAGGAAGAGACCATCCTGGTACGGAGGTTGGCAGCATGATGGTCGACAGGTCGTGGCTCCCTCAGAGTAGTTCCGACCTCCTGCTCANCTTCCTGATCGTGGGACTTCCCGCAGCCACGGTCATCGCGTGGTTCCACGGCGAAAAGGGGCCGCAGGATATGCCCCGGATCGAGGCCTGGATTCTCACTGCTCTGGCTCTCGTTTGGGTGGCTTGGAACGTCGCGGTCCTCACCTAGGCACCGACGCCAGCTAGACCTCAGCCTGTCGTAGAAATCGGAGCGCCCCTAGTGACGGCCATCGCGCCGCTGCGTGTGAGAGACTCCACCTCTCCGAGTTCGCCCACCCGCGCCATGAAGCCGTCGATCTTCGGTCCCCCACTGACCAACTCGACCGTGAAGTACCCACCGGAGTCATCCAGAATCCGGCCGCCGAACTCCTCGACCACACCGGCCAACTCCTCCTCTCCACCCTTCCCGAGACGCAGCTTGAACAGAGCCAGCTCCCGCTCGATGTGATCGGTACCCGTCATGTNCACGATGTTCACTACATCCACCAGCTTNCCCAGATGCTTCGAAATCTGATCGATGATGGCGTCCGAGCCCGTCGAGACGACCGTGATCCGCGAGACGGTCTCCTCATCGGTGGGTGCCACGTTGAGGCTCTCGATGTTGAAGCCTCTGGTCGAGAACAGGTTGGTGACGCGAGAGAGCGCTCCCGCCTCGTTCTGCAACAAGACTGATATGATATGCCGCATCTGAAGACGCCTAGGGCTAATTAGAAGGCTTAATCGAAGCGTGTTTCGTGAGAGGCAACTTTCGCTGTGGGTGGCCCCTCTTGCAATACGTGGGCCGTTATCCACCTTTCGGGGGCGACAACACCAGCCTCCGGATCTCAAGATTCAAAGATGGACGTGGATACCAAAATGAAGCCGGCACACACCCTGGCGGGCACAATCATGAGCGGCGCCGAGATCATCATACAGGTGCTCGCCGACGAGGGGGTGCGGACTATCTTCGGCTACAGCGGGGGAGCGATCCTGCCGACGTACGACGCCGTGTTCCGCTACAACGAAGCGCACGCCTCGGGCGGGGAGGAGCCGATGCCCCTCATCGTCCCGGCCAATGAGCAGGGCGCCGGCTTCATGGCGGCCGGCTACGCCCGCGCCAGTGGGGGTGTCGGAGTCGCCATCGTCACCTCCGGCCCGGGCGCGACCAACTGTGTTACACCCGTGCGAGACTGTATGGCCGACTCCGTGCCGATCGTGGTCATCTGCGGGCAGGTGCCAAGGGCGGCGATCGGTACCGACGCGTTTCAGGAAGCACCAGTCACTGCGGTCATGGGCTCGGTGGCGAAACACGTCTTNCTGATCACGGATCCCNAGAGTCTCGAGTCCACGGTCCGTACCGCCTTCGAGATCGCCCGGACCGGCAGGCCTGGGCCCGTGGTGGTGGACATTCCAAAGGACGTACAGAACTGGGAAGGGGCTTTTCAGGGCGAGGGNTCTCTGCCCGTCCCCGGTTATCGGCACCGGCTTGCCGAGGTCGAGTCCAACACGTTGGGCGACGACCAATGTGCTGAGTTCTTCAGCATGCTGGCGGAGAGCAAGCGCCCTCTGATCTACGCCGGAGGCGGCGTGATCAACGGTAACGCCTCAGACGCCCTACGGACGTTCTCGAAGACCTTTGGCCTTCCCGGCGTCACNACNCTCATGGGNCTGGGTGGCCTCGANACCACAGAACCGCTGTGCCTTCATATGTTNGGAATGCACGGTACCGCGCATGCNAACTACGCGGTCGAAGACTGTGACCTGCTCATCGCCGTGGGAGCGCGCTTCGATGATCGCGTCGCCGGTGATCCGCCCGAATTCGCACCCAAGGCGCGCCACGTTTTCCACTTGGACATCGATCCCGCGGAGATCCACAAGGTCAAGGAAGCCGACTGGCACCACGTCGGCATTCTCAAANGCGCCCTGGAAGCCCTGACCGAGTACGGGCGCAAGGCCGATTTCAACGCAGATTTTTCAGCTTGGCACGCCGAAGTGGCGGAGCTCAAGACCACCTACGCGCTGAACTACGACCGGGAGAGCGACCTCATCCAGCCCCACTACATCATCGAGACGATGAACCGCATCACACAGGGCAGGGCGATCATCTCGACCGGGGTCGGCCAGCACCAGATGTGGGCCGCGCAGTACTCCGATTTTCGGGAGCCGCGCCTTTGGCTCACTTCCGGGAGTATGGGCACGATGGGATTTGGTCTCCCGGCAGCAATAGGCGCGCAATTCGCTCGCCCGGACAAGCTGGTCATCGACGTGGACGGCGACGCGAGCATTCGCATGAATCTCGGCGAGTTCGAGACCGTCACCACCTACCACCTGCCCATCAAGATCATCGTGCTGAACAACTTCGGTGACGGGATGGTCATGCAGTGGCAACGGCTCTTCTTCAAGGGTCGGCTCTCGGCGAGCGACAAGTCACTCAGGAAAAAGAATTTTGTGAAGACCGCTCAAGCCGACGGCTTCGAGTACGCGAAACGTCTCGACCAAAAGGAAGACGTGCCCACCGTTCTGGAGGAATTTCTGAGCTTCGACGGCCCGGCCTTCCTTGAGGTCATCATCGACACCCAAGCCCACGTCTACCCCATGGTGGGGCCCGGCCTCTCGTACCGGGATATGATCACCGGGGAATTCATTCCCAACCGCTACGGGCCGGGAAAGGGCCACGAGCCGGATCCGTCGGAGATGTTTTAGGGCACCTCCTTCTTGGGGCCNCGAATGACGGCTCTGATCGGNTGGANCGTCGGTTAGATCCAGATCGATTCGCTCACACAACGGGCGGCGTGGGGCTNGGCTCGAAGCCGAAGCCCACGCCGCCGCCATTCGAGTTCTCTCGCCTCCCTGGCAAGCTGGCATGACCTGTGGTACCGTGGGGTTTTCTGCTGGTACCATTGGGTTTCCATAGGGGGGCCGTCTTGAGAACCAACACGCTACGATTGGGATTTTCGGCCGCCCTGGTGGTCATGTCAGTGCAGGTAGGCTCTGCTCAGACCACAAACGACCCACTTCTGAGCGCCCTCCAGACGGTGGCCGCACTACCGGGAGCTCCGTCCATCGTAGCGGCTGCCGGGCTCACGCGAGCCAACGAGCGCCTGCTCACGCTCGAGCACGCGGGGAGTGTCGGAGATCCCGAGAGGCGTCTGGTGATCGTGGGCGGACTCGACCGGACGTCCGAGAGCGCCCAGGCGGTCCTGGAAGCGCTCAGGTGGTTCAAAAGCGACGCCCCTGCCGCGCTCCGGCGCACCTGGACGATCACCGCGCTGCCGTGCGCCCACCCACAGCGGTGTTCGCCCGGGACCTCCGGCGGCGGTCCCGAGTCGTCAGGCGATCTGGCTTTCCCCCCAGAGGGTGGCTTCTACAATCACGATACGTCTCCCGAATTGAGGTACCTGTGGCGCTGGGTAGCATTTCAAGCACCCGATCTGGTCTTGGAGGTTCGATCGGGGCAAGACCAGTCCTGGGAGATCTCGGGCGCGGCGGGCACGCTTACTCTGGACGGCCCCCGTCCCCCCGAGGCTTCGCTCGCCGCCGCCATCTCTACGGGCACACCCTCGGGATTGGGCCCGGTCGCAGGCGTCCGGGTCTCGACAAACGTCGACGGTGCGCCCCGAATGTTGCGAACCCTTCTTGAGGCTGCGGCCTCGCTCCCCAGGTCACCGTTACACGAGGCGCTGCTCGAGAGGAGTAGCCGAACGCCGCTTGAGGTCGCGACGGTCCTGGCAAACCGGTATCCGGCGTCCCCCGGTGTGAGCTACATCCCCGCGGTGGCTTGGTCCAATACGTTGCGCTTGGCCACTCGCCTTGGCGACGACGCGCTGGTCGAGAAAGTGCGAAACCAGATGGCCCGTTTTCTTTCCGGAGAGGCGCCGACGGTTTCCCAGCCTTACCGGCTCACCAACTTGGCCGGTCTCTTCGCGTTCGTGGACTTCTCCGAGCCTGGCCGGAGCCAGGAAGCCCTCGATCTCGCCGTCGTCGGAGCCGAGTTCGTGTTTCCCCAATCGCCCGTCAGGCGCCTTCAGGCGCCTGACGACATCCTTCGGTCACCGACGGGTTGGACCGACGACATGTTCATGGCGACCAGCCTGTTGTCACGTGTCGGCGGGCGCACAGGGGACGCCCGGTACGGAGCGACCGTCGGGCGCCTCCTGACGTCCTACGCCGAGAGTCTCCAGCGGCCCGACGGCCTGTTCGTCCACTCCGCGAGAGGGCCACACGCCTGGGGCCGCGCGAACGGATTCGCCATACTCGGCCTGACGGAAGCCCTGACGTTTCTTCCGGACGATTGGGCGGACCGGGCGCGTGTCTTAGACATCTACCGTCGGCACGCCGAGGTGCTCCTACGTCATCAAGCGCCGGATGGCATGTGGCAGCAGGTCGTGGACGAGCCCGGCAGCTATCGGGAGCTGACGGTGACCTCCATGACGCTTGTGGCGCTCGCCCGCGGGGTGCGGCTCGGCTGGCTCGATGACAGCTACCGACCGGTGATCGACCGCGCCTGGCGTGGCGTGGCAGCTCATATTGCGGAGGACGGCGCCGTAGTCGACGCCTCCACCTCGACGGGAGCCGGTGAGACGAAACAATACTACCTCGATCGGACCGCCGTCTTCGGTCCTGACGAACGCGGCGGTGCGATGGCGCTTTGGGCCGCCGTGGAGATAGATGAGCTGGTCCGGCGATAAGCGAATTAGCGGAACGGAGGAGCCGCACTCGCGGTACAGTTCTTTCGTCGTCTAGTCGGCACCATCCACGGGCAAGGACTCATGCGCCACACTGGCAAAACCGTCGCCACCATCTTGCTCGCCTCCCTCTTGGCTGCGTGCGAAGATCCCCCCGCGTGGGGCGATCAGAACGCCATCATCGCCATCACGTCCGACGACCAGTGGGCTGCCGTTGGTGAGATGGTGGAATCCGCGCTCGAGACCACGATCGTCACGGTACGTGCGGAGAAGACCTTCCGCGTCACTCACCAGGCACCCATGGGACAGGGATGGGGCAATCTCCAGCGCTTCCGTAAGCTCCTCTTGATCGGCGCGGCGGACTCTCCGTGGATGGTCGACGCACTGGCGCTCTCCGGCCGTGAGAGTTTCAACCCTCCGGAGATCTTCCAGGTCGAAGATGTTTGGGCCAAAGGACAGACGGCGACCGTCCTTCTTCTGCCTTCGGAGGGGGCGGACCGCGCGGAAGAAATGATGGAACCGCTCCACGAACTCCTAGATGGCCAGTACCGCACCTACGTGCTCAACAGGATGTTCATGAGCGGGCTCGATTCGCTGCTCGCCGACACCCTTTGGAACGAAGCCGGATTCACGCTCTTACTCCCGCTCCTGTACGAACGTAGGACAGTGGATTCCGTCCACATCTTCCTGAACGACAACCCCGACCCTTCCGAGTTGATCAGACAGATTACCGTTACCTGGAGAAGTCCGATTCCCGAGGAATTGGACGAAGAAGAGTTGCTGGCGTGGCGGGAGGGGCTCACCGACCGGTACTTCAGGTATCCGCAGGTCGTCGACCTACAGCTGGCCGATAGAAGCCAACTCCAAATGGGCGATCTGGTCTTCGAGGAGCTGCGCGCGGTTTGGGCCAACCCACCCGAGGATCAGTTCCCGGCCGGTGGACCCATGATCACATGGTCCGTCCCCTGCCCCGAGCAGGATCGCCACTACCTGGTCGACGCCTGGCTGTATGCCCCTGGAAAAGACAAGTACGAGTACGTCTTACAGCTCGAGACCATTCTCGGCACCTTCCGGTGCCGGGGGGCGGCGTAGACCCCGCCCGCTAGTTGTAGGGCCCGCCGCCGGCTAGTAGTCAGAGAATCTGTCCCATCCAACCATGGACAGACTTGGGCACTCGCTCTTCGGTCGGTCCGGGAGCCTGGTGCCTGCCGCTCCCTGAGCTCCGTCACATGGCGTCTGAGCCCCATGCCGCTGTAAGCCCTCGCCCGCTGCTGGCCCTCCGACTCCCGTTTGGCGCTCTCCGTGCACGTGAGAGCCTCCCAAAACCCACGTTTATATCATGACGTAACATATTGTCATAAGGAGCCTCAGTTGCGAGACTCAGTGCGTTGTTTCTAACTATTTGACGCTGTCATGTCTGATTATTCGACCCTTCATGCTCGAGGTCTGAACCCATGGATACCGCAGTCAAGAACGAGCGGGGTGGCCCGGCCAACGTTGAAGCCCGCCCCGACTACAAAGTCGCCGATCTTTCGCTCGCCGAGTGGGGACGTAAGGAGATCCGCCTGGCCGAACAGGAAATGCCCGGCCTCATGGCGGCTCGCGAGGAGTACGGTCCCGACCAGGCCCTGGCCAGGCTCAAGATCATGGGTTCGCTCCATATGACCGTGCAAACGGCGGTGCTGATCGAGACACTGTTGGACCTCGGCGCCGACGTGCGCTGGGTGTCCTGCAACATTTTTTCGACGCAGGATCACGCGGCGGCGGCGGTNGCGGTGGGTCGTGAAGGCACACCGGAGGACCCCAAGGGCGTTCCTGTTTTCGCCTGGAAGGGTGAGACGCTGGAGGAGTACTGGTGGTGCACCGACCAGGCGATCAAGTGGCCCGACGGCAGTGGCCCCGACCTGATCGTGGACGACGGAGGTGACGCGACACTCCTCCTCCACCGAGGTGTCGAATACGAAGATGCAGGCAAGGTCCCCGATTTCGATCCTGAGACCGAACCCGAGGAGTGGAGGATCATTCTCGAACTTCTGCGTGGATCCCGAGAGCAGGATCCGCAGAAGTGGCATCGGCTCTCGGCGAACATCATCGGCGTCTCCGAGGAGACGACGACGGGTGTACATCGCCTGTACGAAATGGAAAGGGACGGCACCCTGCTTTTCCCCGCCATCAACGTGAATGANTCCGTGACCAAGTCGAAGTTCGACAACCTCTACGGATGCCGTCATTCGGTCATCGATGGACTGAATCGGGCAACCGATGTGATGATTTCCGGCAAGATGGCCGTCGTTTGCGGCTACGGTGACGTGGGGAAAGGCTGCGCCCAAGCGCTAAAGAGTCAGGGCGCCCGGGTGATCATCACCGAGATCGACCCCATCTGCGCGCTCCAAGCGTGTATGGAGGGCTACACGGTCCGCCGGATCGAGGACGTATTGGGCAAAGCCGACATCTTCGTGACGACCACGGGGAACAAGGACATCATCACGGCCCAGCACATGGCGGGCATGAAGGATAAAGCCATCGTCGGTAACATCGGTCATTTCGACAACGAGATCGATATGGCTGGCCTCGAGAAGATGCCCGGCGTCCGGAGGGAGAACGTAAANCCGCAGTACGACGAGTGGATCTTCCCGGACGGCCACAGCGTGATGATCCTCGCCGAGGGGCGCCTGCTCAACTTGGGCTGCGCCACGGGTCATCCGAGCTTTGTCATGTCGGCCAGCTTCACCAACCAGGTTATCGCGCAGATCGAGCTCGCCAAGAACCGGGACCAGTACGAAAAAAAGGTCTACGTACTGCCGAAGATCCTGGATGAGAAAGTCGCCCGGCTCCACCTCGATAAGTTGGACGCTCGGCTCACCGAGCTTTCGGACGAGCAGGCGGGCTACATCGGCGTGGACAAGGCCGGACCGTTCAAGCCCGAGACGTACCGCTACTAGCGTGGTGGCGTAGAAGCGTCTCGGCCGTTCGCGTCCTCCTGCGTCCCGCCCCCTGTCATCACCTGCACGATCTCGCGCCGGTCCGCCACCGACGGAAGACCCCACCCCTCCACGTACCCGAAGAGCTCGAGGAGCGTGGAGGATCCGAAACGTCCATCCAGAATCTCGACCATGTCTCCAGTCAGGAGCCCCGGATGGGCTACGCCGCTCGCGCGGCTCAGTTGTAGGATCTCCTTTCGAAGCGTGATCAAGTAGTTGGCCAAACGGGCGCCCTTCGAGGTAGGGTCCAAGCCCCGTACCAGCCAACGATTCTGGGTCGCCACTCCGGTTGGGCAGTGCCCCGTGTGGCACCTTTGAGCCTGAATACATCCGACCGCCAGCATCGCCTCGCGGGCCACATTGATCGTGTCGCATCCAAGCGCGAAGGCGACCATCGCGTTCGCCGGCAGACCCAGTTTGCCAGACCCCATGAAGACCACATTCTCATGGATCCCGGACTCTGCGAGGATTCGATACACACGGCTGAACCCGACTTTGAAGGGCAACGCCACATGATCCGAGAACGCGAGGGGCGCGGCTCCGGTCCCGCCCTCTCCCCCGTCGATCGAAATGAAGTCGACTCCGCGATCCTCCTTGGACATGAGGTNCCCCAACTGCTCCCAGAACTGATGCTCTCCGACCGCGGACTTGATGCCGATGGGTAGTCCCGTCGCATCGGCCAACATCTCGACGAAATCCAGCATCTCGTCGACCCCTGCAAAGGCGGAGTGTGACGCCGGACTGTGCACGTCCTCCCCCACGGGAACGCCGCGAATCCGGGCGATTTCCTTGGTGACCTTGGCCCCCGGAAGCAAGCCCCCAAGGCCCGGCTTCGCCCCCTGGCTGAGCTTGATTTCCACGGCGCGCACGGGGTTCGCTTCGACCTGTTCCAAGAACAGATTCAGGTCGAAACCGCCGGTCTCGGTACGGCAGCCGAAGTAGCCCGTCCCAAGCTGCCAGATCAGGTCACCACCATGCCGATGATGCGGGGTGATGCCGCCTTCGCCTGTGTTTTGAAGGCATCCAGCAATCCCGGCCCCCTGGTTCATTGCACTCACAGCGGCACCCGACAACGACCCAAAACTCATCGCCGAGATGTTCACGGCCGAATCGGGGCGGAAGGCCCGCGCCCGGCCTCGAGCGCCACCTAGCGTCTTCGCGCAAGGAAGGGGATACGCCTCATGGGCTCCTGCCTCCCCGTACGCCTGGGNGGCAGCACTTCGGCCCGGACCCATGACCCGATGTTTGATGATGACGTAGTTGGACGTCGTTTCGAGTTCGTTGTCCGTGCCGAAGCCGAAGTAATTNTTCTCCTTCTTACTCGACGCGTAGACCCACCTCCTTTGGTCCCGCGTGAAGGGCCGCTCCTCATCGTTGTCCGTAACGATGTACTGCCTCAACTCGGGGCCGATCGACTCCAGGAGGTAGCGGAAGTGGCCAATGATGGGAAAATTTCGAATGATGGCGCGCCGCTTCTGGAAGACGTCGTAGAGCAACACGGCCACCAGCGCGAGTCCTGAAACCCATAGCCACATGGCCAATCCTTGTTGTTGATGGTCAGTGCGCGGAGCAGCGACTTGGAACCGGTGACCCACACCTGCGTTATACCCCGTAGGGGAACACTACTTCATACCCGACTCGGGAAGCCCCAACAAGGTCCCCTGGACAAGAGTGTTGGGATCCCGGAGAGGCTCGGTGCATAATAGACCGCCGGGAATAAATACACCTGGGTGATCGAGTAAATTTGTCGGCTGTAGCGTGGGTGTGTAGAATGGGGGCAAGTTAGGCCTTTTCGGACCCGACCGAAGGGCCGGTTTCTCATCTCCACAGGCGTTTCAGGCCCTGCACTCGTGAGCTTCGTCCACCTCCACACACACTCCGAGTACTCGCTCCTCGACGGAGCCAACCGCCTCACCGACCTCGTCCACCGGGCCAAGGAATTCGAGATGCCCGGCCTCGCTCTCACCGACCACGGTTGCCTTTTTGGCGCTTGGGCCTTCCACAAACTCGCCAAGGAGGAGGGGATCAAGCCGATCATCGGTATGGAAGCTTACGTGGCTCCCGGTGATCGGCGCGACCGCTCCAAGGCCGGTCAAGGAGAGCGAGCCTACTACCATCTCGTGCTCTTGGCCCGGGATATGGAGGGTTATAAGAACCTGGTCAAGCTGTCCTCCATCGGGTACACAGAAGGCTTCTACCACAAGCCGCGGGTGGATCGGGAGGCTCTGGCGGCCCACGCCGGAGGGCTGGTGGTCAGCTCGGCGTGTCTGGCCGGGGAAATCGCACGCCACCTCACTGCAGACAACTGGGACGGTGCCCGCGAAGCCGCCACCTGGTACGCGAACCTCTTCGAGGACCGGTACTACCTGGAGGTCCAGGCGCACGACTCCGAAGGACAGGCGGAGCTCAACGGGAAAATCTTCGAGCTCTCCGAGGAGATGGGCCTTCCGGTGATCGCCACCAACGACGCTCACTTTCTTCAAGCGGAGGATCACGAAGCGCACGACGTGCTGCTCTGTATCGGGCTCGGCAAAGACCGAAGTGACGTGAGCCGAATGCGATACGACGAAGGCCTCTACTTCAAGAACGCGGTGGAGATCGCCGAACGATTCCCGGATCGGCCCGACGTCCTGGAGAACACCCTGAAAATTGCCGACGAAGTAAACGTCGGCTTCGAGAAGACGTACCACCTCCCCGCGTTCCCTCTCCCCGAGGACCGCACCGACGAGAACGAATACCTCGTTTTTCTGGCCACGGAGGGTGCGAAACGAAGGTACGGAGATCCTCTTCCCGAAGCCGTCCAAGAACGCCTCGACTACGAGTTGGGAGTAATCACCGAAACCGGGTACGCCGGCTATTTCCTGATCACCTGGGACTTCATCGACTGGGCCCGTCGTAATGGTATTCCCGTGGGACCGGGCCGGGGATCAGCCGCGGGCTCGATCATCGCTTATTCGCTCTGGATCACCAATCTCGATCCTCTCGAATTCGACCTCCTCTTCGAGCGTTTTCTGAATCCGGAGCGGATCTCGATGCCCGACATCGACATCGACTTCTGCTATGAACGGCGGGGCGAAGTCATCGAGTACGTGAAGGATAAGTACGGGAACAGCGCAGTCGGCCAGATCATCACGTTCGGAACCATGAAGTCCCGCGCGGTGATCCGTGACGTGGGTCGAACCCTCGGCATAGAGCCGTCCGAGACCGACCGGATCGCGAAGATGATCCCCAACACGCCGGGACAGGCCTTCACCGTCGAGGAGGCGATCACGAAGCTCAAAGAGGTGAAGGAGCTCTACGAGGAGGGGGGCCGTTACAAGCAGCTCTTCGACTACTCCATGACACTCGAGGGTCTTTCCCGGCACTCGTCGGTACACGCAGCGGGTGTCGTGATCGCGCCCGGCCCGCTCGAGGACTATGTGCCGGTCTGCATCCAGACGGGCAAGAACAGCGGGAACGGAGACGCCTCCGAGGCGATGCACGTCACGCAGTACGATATGAACTGCCTCGAAGACGTAGGCATGCTCAAGATGGACTTCCTGGGCCTCAAGACGCTCACTGTCATCCACGATGCCGTGGAGGCGGTCAAGGCCAGGGTCGGAGAGCTCCGGCACCCCGAAGCCGGTACGGTCTTCGAGTCCATGGACGACGTCTCGCTGGACGATCCCGCGGTTTACGAGATGCTCGCAAAAGGTGGGACGTCGGGCGTATTCCAGTTCGAGTCAAAATTGGCGATCGAAAAGCTCCGAGCCATGCGCTGTGACCGCTTCGACGACTTGGTGGCCACCAACGCCCTGATCCGCCCCGGCCCGCTCGACTCAGGCATGGCGGACGCCTACATCCGTCGGAAGACAGGACGGGAGGAGGTCCGCTACGACCATCCCGACCTCCAGCCGGTCCTCGAGTCCACGTACGGCATCATCGTGTACCAGGAACAGGTGATGCGGATCGCGAACGTCCTGGGCGGCTACAACCTGGCCGAGGCCGATGTGCTCCGGAAGGCGATGGGCAAGAAGATCGCCTCGCTCATCCGAGAGGAGCTCACCCAGTTTGTTGCGAAGGCAATCGCACGAGGCGTGGAGAAGAAGACGGCGGAGACCCTCGCGGAGCAGATCGAGACTTTCGGACGGTATGGCTTCAACCTCTCGCACTCGGCCGCATACTCAATCATTGCGTATCACACCGCCTGGCTGAAGGTGCACTACCCCGCCGAGTTCATGGCCGCCATGCTCTCGGCAGTCGTGTCCAACACCGACGACGTGGTCAAGTACATCGCCGAGTGCCGGGAACTACCACGCTATCTGCCGAAACTGAACGAGGGCATCCGAGTCCTCCCGCCTGACGTGAACGAATCGGGCTGGAAATTCACGGCGGTCGGTGAGGCCCATATCCGCTTCGGTCTGGGCGCCATTCGCGGCGTGGGGTCTAGTGCGGTCAATTCGATCCTTAGCGCGCGTGAAGCCAACGGACCTTTCACTGCGATGTTCGAGTTCCTGGAGCGTGTCGATCTTCGCGCCTTGAACAAGCGCGCCGTCGAAGCACTCATCACGGCGGGAGCCTTGGACTCGTTCGGATACCGGTCACAGCTTCTCGCCGGACTCGATACCGCGTACTCTGAAATCAGCGCCCGAAAGGCCGAAGAGGAAGCTGGCCAGGCCTCCCTTTTCGGCACCGGAGACGCGGCCATCGAGGTCAAGGATCCGGGCCTTCCGAACGTTCCAAAGTGGTCGGAGCAAGAGCGATTGAAGAGAGAGAAGGAGGTCCTCGGTTTCTTCATTTCAGGCCACCCTCTCGATCGTTTCGCAGACGTCGTGCGTGCGTTCGACAGCGTGAACACAGCCAACTTGAAGGAACATCTCGGACGGCCGCTCGAGCTGGCCTGCGTCGTGACCAAGGTGCAACGGCAGATCTCGCGCCGTGACAACTCCGAGTGGGGCAAGATCACCGTCGAGGACTTTCACGGGACGGCCTCGGTCCTGGCCTTCAAGGACAACTGGCAGAAGTACAAAGAGACCCTTCAACAGGATGCCGTAGTACTCCTCTCCGGAAAGGTGAGCGGACGGGAGCGGGACGAAGAGGACCCACCCATTTTCCTCGACGATGCCCTCCTTCTTGAAGGTGTACCCAACAGCGGTCAGTTGGCCCTTCAGATCGAGTTTCAGGTTGGCGCCNAGCTGGACGACAACGTGTTCGCCAGGGCCAAGGAGGTTTTGGTCGCCCGCCCTGGAACGGCCCCTGTCGAGCTCCGCCTGGGCACTGACAACGGCGCGGGGTCACCAGTCTTTCGGTCGCGTACGCTCAAAGCAGACCCCACGCATGAGACCATAGAAGCGCTGCAGGAGATGTTCGGGAAGGCCCGGGTACGCTTGGTGCGCGTGTCGGTGCGGGTCGCGGATGAGAGGAGCGGGTCCGACCCGCTGGCGTACTAGGCCCGCCGCCGGATCTCCAATTTCATGATCACGATCACCCCGGTCCGCCGCGCCTTGATCCCGGTCGACTCCGCTGCAGCCGCGTTTATCAGCGCCCCGAACTACGACGAGTTCCAGGGCGATCAGGAGATCTGGGATCTCCTTCAAGAAAATCCGATGAGTGTGCTGCGTGTGACCATGGCTCATTGCCAAGCGGACTCGCCCGAAACGATGGGCGTTCGAGACTCGCAAGATGCTCTGGCCAAGGCGGGCACCCACATGGAGGAGCTCGAGGCAAGCGAATTCACCGAGGAAGTTCGTGACATCCTCTGGGTCTACGAGATCGGAGACCCCACCCGCCCCGATGTGCGCCAAATCGGTCTGGGCGGCATGGCCAGGACCGACGAGATCCGGACCGACGCCACTCCCGGGGGAACCATCATTCGGAACGAGGGAGCCCGTGAGCCGAAGGTACGAGGCCGGGCCGACCTGATTCGGGCCACCGATGCGATCATCGGNATGGTGAACAACGGAGTCGACGACGCATCGGGCGAGTTCCAAAGGCAGCTGGAGGCACACGCCGATGCCGCTCCCCCGGATCTCGACGTGCCCGACCAGCATGGGAACCGTCACCGTGTATGGATCCTCCGTGACGAGGAGACCATCCAACGCTTNCAGGCGCTCCTCGCGAAGGAACCGCATGCNTATGTGGCCGACGGGAATCACCGGAGTGCGGCCGCATCAATGCTCGGATACGAGCATTTCCTGAGCGTCTTCTTTCCGGCTCCCACGATGGGGATCCGGCCATACAACCGGCTCGTCCGAACTTCGGCGCTCGCGCCGGATCAATTGGCCTCAGCAATTCAGGAGAGGTTTGCGNTCGACACACCCACCGACGCGCTCGCCGACGCGGACCCCTACCAGCCCACCGAGACACATGACATCGGGCTCTACANCCCCGACGTAGGTTGGCGGCGCCTGCGACCTCTACCCGGCACGTTCGATCCGGACGACGCGGCCGAAGCCATCGACTACGGAATCGTGCAGAAGAATCTCTTCGAGCATGTCTTCGGGATCGCCGACGCCGGNGACGACCGGCTCACCTTTGTCGGCAGCAACAAAGATGCGGCCTGGCTGCAAGAGGAGGTGGACGAAGGGCGCGCGGCCTATGCGGTAACACTGCCCGCCGTCACCATGGACGAGTTCATCGAAGTGTGCCGCCAGAACCGGCACATGCCGCCCAAGTCGACCTGGTTCGAGCCAAAGGTCCGGAGCGGGCTGGTGATGGCTCTACTGGGGCCNGTCCACTCCTGAGGGCCCAGTCCCTTCTGTGGGCTCATCCGCTTCTGGGAGCGTGTCCGCAAGTATGCTGGGGCTTCCGTCTATCCCGTACTTGAGGGCCGCGTAGGGGCGCTTCCCCTCCGACTCCTCACGGGCCCGGCTTCGAGCACGGACTTTGGCCATGTGGACCGTGGACGAAACAGCCACCAACACCGCCGTGAGGATCCCAATCCGNGAAGCCGACTCCAAGGATCCGGACGNGGGCAAAGCCGCAGCCATCAGCGCCATCCCAGAGATACCCTCCAGCACCGCCAGCACGACGTCCGAGAACGCCGTCACGCGAGCGCGGGCCTTCAACACCGCTGAAAGAACCGCAAATCCCCCGAAAATAAACAGAAGAATGAGCGGGAGAAATTGGTTCTCGGACATTCCGAACCTCCATGCCTGAGTTTCCGCTCTTTCGGTGGTGGGGCGTCTGGGNCATGTGGCACACGTGGGGGTTACTTCACCACCGCCAATCAGGCCATGCCGAACGAGCGACCACACGTCCAGACTTGCCACAAAGCGGTCGAGGGGCCCAATTACTCCCGCCATGACCAATCCTTCTGATTATTCCTCTCCGCGCGCTGACCCTCCGGCCGGCTCTAATGAGGGCTACTGGCGGAAGAATCTCACGTATCTGGGAATTCTGCTGTCGATATGGTTCGCCGTCTCCTACGGGGCGGGNATCCTCTTCGTCGAGCAGTTGAACAATTTCTACCTGCCGGGAACCGGCTTCCCCCTCGGGTTCTGGTTCGCNCAACAGGGCTCCATCTATGTCTTTGTGGCCTTGATCTTCGTGTACGTGTTCCTCATGAACCGCCTCGACCGCGAATTCGGATTCGACGAGGACGCCGAGTGAGGGGCCAACGATGAGCGTCCAAGCCTGGACCTTCTTACTGGTGGGGCTTTCCTTTGCCCTCTACATCGGCATCGCCGTGTGGTCCCGGGCGCACTCCACCAGCGAGTTCTACGTCGCGGGCACCGGGGTCTCACCCCTGGCGAACGGCATGGCGACCGCTGCGGACTGGATGTCCGCGGCGTCGTTCATCTCCATGGCAGGGATCATCTCCTTCGCTGGTTATGACGGATCGGTGTACCTCATGGGGTGGACCGGTGGGTACGTACTCCTGGCACTTCTCCTCGCGCCCTACCTCCGGAGGTTCGGTGCGTACACGGTCCCCGACTTCGTGGGGGACCGGTACTACTCTCAGACCGCACGTATCGTGGCCGTGGTTTGCGCCATATTCGTGTCGTTCACGTATGTCGCCGGCCAGATGCGCGGCGTGGGGATCGTTTTCAGCCGCTTCCTCGGGGTNGACATCCAGAACGGGGTGTTCATCGGCATGGGGATCGTGTTCTTCTATGCCGTGTTGGGTGGNATGAAAGGCATCACCTATACGCAGGTCGCCCAGTACTGTGTGCTGATCTTCGCGTATCTGGTGCCCGCGATCTTCCTCTCGCTCCTGATCACCGGCAACGTGATCCCTCAGCTCGGCTTTGGCGGAGTGGACCAGACGAGTGGGACTGTCCTGCTCGACCAGCTGAACGGTCTACATCGAGACCTGGGCTTCGCCGCCTACACCTCTGGCACAAAATCCACGATCGACNTCTTCTTCATTACGGCCGCCCTCATGGTGGGTACCGCCGGTCTCCCGCACGTGATCATCCGATTCTACACGGTGCCCAGAGTAAGGGACGCCCGCATCAGCGTTGGCTTTGCGCTGGTGTTTATCGCCTTGCTTTACACGGCTGCGCCCGCTGTTGCTGTCTTCGCGCGAACCAACCTGCTCAACACGGTGTCGGAGCAACCGTACTCGGAGATGCCCGAGTGGTTCTCGACCTGGGAGTCGACGGGGCTGATCTCGTTCGATGACCGGAACAGCGACGGCATCATCCAATACGTCGGCCCTGAGGCGCAGGACGTATCAGGAGCTCCGATCGAGAACGAGCTCACCATCGATCGGGACATCATAGTCCTGGCCAACCCAGAAATTTCAGGCCTTCCCAACTGGGTCATCGGTCTGGTGGCGGCTGGAGGTTTGGCTGCCGCCCTGTCCACAGCGGCGGGACTGCTCCTCGTCGTTTCGGCNGCGGTGAGCCACGACCTCCTGAAACGCAGCTTNATGCCGGACATCACGGAACGCGGGGANCTCATTGCAGCCCGCGTCAGTGCCGGGCTCGCCGTGGGGGTGGCGGGCTACCTCGGAATCAATCCGCCTGGATTTGTGGCGGAGGTNGTCGCNTTNGCGTTCGGNCTNGCTGCGGCCTCTTTCTTCCCGGCCATCATCATGGGGATCTTCTCCAAGCGCATGAACCGCGAAGGAGCCGTCCTCGGGATGATCACCGGGATTACGTTCACGGCCGCATACATCGTCTACTTCAAGTTCATCGACCCGAGTGCGAACACCGCTGAGTATTGGTGGTTCGGCGTGTCCCCCGAGGGCATCGGCACCGTCGGCATGATTCTGAACTTCCTGGTCGCCACAAGCGTCTCCTACTTCACGCCACCGCCGCCGTCCCACATCCCGGACCTGGTGGAACGCGTCCGAGTGCCCAAAGGCGCCTGAGAGGCCCACGAGATCAGCGCCTGAGGTGCTGGAAAGCTTGGGTGGTTGAGGCAGGGAACGCGCGGGAGGCATTGGTGGTCTAACAATCCTAGCTCGGCAAGCATCTGTTCTAGTGTGGGAAAGCGCCTACTGTAGTAGAGGAGACAGCGAAGGCTGTTGAAGAAGCCTCCTAGCCGGGAGATGGACCGAATGACTACACGTGCCAAGCTCAGAGCCGCTGGTAGAGGTGGCTTTACGCTCATCGAAGTCATGGTGGTCATCGCGGTGATCGCCATGCTGGCCGCGTTGGTGGGCCCCAACGTGTTCCGCAACGTGGGCACCGCGAGGGACGCGGCCGCCCGGTCGCAAATCGAGTTGCTGGGAGCGGCACTGGATTCCTACCGTCTGGACAACGGGCGTTATCCCACCAGCGCCCAGGGCCTCGACGCCCTACGCACCGCCCCGACCATACAACCTCTCCCCAACAATTGGCGTGGTCCGTACCTCCGCAGAGACGTCCCCCTCGATCCCTGGGGGAATCTGTACGTCTTCCTCAGCCCGGGCGAGGTGAATCCTACAGGCTACGACCTCCTCTCACTGGGCGCCGACGGAGTATTGGGCGGCGAGGGGGAGGATGGGGACGTGGTGAGCTGGGAGTAGTGGAGTGCCTCTCTACGCCTATCAGGCGATCGATGCGGGAGGGCATAGAAGCCGAGGACGCCTGAGCGCGGCGACAGCCGCTGCCCTCATCAGTGACCTGGAGGGCCAGGGTCTTCTGGCGCTGCACGTCGACGAGGCTACCGAACAGGTCACAAGTGGCGGGTTAGGATTTGGCCGCCGGACCGCCGTCCTCGAGTTCACACGCGCCGTGGCGGCCCTCCTCCCGGCCGGAATGCCACTTGCGAAGGCGCTTGCCGCGGGAGCGACCACGGCGCCCGCATCGGTCCGGCCCACTCTCGACGCCGTGCGTGCGAAAGTCGAGCGCGGGGACGAGCTCGCCGCGGCNCTGGCCGAGCANCCCAAGNTCTTCACGTCCCTTTACGTGGGCGTCGTCCGCGCCGGCGAGAAAAGCGGCGCTCTGGATCATGCGTTCGAGCGCCTCGCCGACCACCTGGAGCGAGAGAGCGAACTACGCTCNAAGCTGGTCTCGATGTCGATCTACCCGGTGCTTCTTGCCCTGGTAGGTGCCGCAGCGGTCTCAGTGCTCGTGCTCTTCGTGCTGCCCCGATTCGCCGAACTTCTGCTGTCATCTGGAGCGACGTTGCCCGCGACAGCGGCGGCTATCGTCGACATGACCACGTGGCTCCAGACGAACTGGAGGTTCCTGGTGGTCATCCCCCCGGCGTTCCTGCTCGCATTCGCCTGGCTACGGACCGCCGAGGCCGGGCGCCGATTCAGCGCGAAGGCGCTGATCTACATCCCCGTGGTCGGCAATTGGAGGAGGCAGACTCTGGCCGCCGCGTTCGCCCGCATGGTAGGTGAGCTCCTAACCGGAGGCGCCCCGCTGCTGATGGCCCTCCAGGACGCCCACGACTGCATGACCGACCCGGTNGCAAAGGCCGAGACGGAGCGCATCCGCGTGCGTGTGCGTGAAGGCAGCGCCCTACACGCCGCCATCTCCGAGCGGCGCGTCTTCCCTGCCGTGCTTCCCCAGCTGGTGGCCTTGGGTGAGGACGCCGGCCGACTCGCACAGTTCCTGATCAAGTCGGCAGAGCTGTTGGAGCGGAAGACCGAGCGGACGCTGGAGCGGCTGGTCGCCATCGCGGAGCCCGCGATGATCGTCGGCTTCGGGGGTATTGTGGCGCTTGTGGCGCTCGCGCTGCTGCAGGCCATCTATGGCGTCAACGCGGCCTCCTTCTGATGGCACGCACGTACCTCGTTCGAACAATCCGTCCCGGCTTCACACGTCGCGGCTTCGCGCACTGCGGCTTCACGCTCATCGAGGTCGTGATGGCCCTTTTCATCGTCTCTCTCGCGGTCGCGGTGGCGGTGCCGGCCTACCGCAGCCTCGGTGAGGTGGACGACCTTACGCAGGCGACTCGCAGGGTGGAGACGCTCTTCCGGTTGGCCCGGGACTCAGCAATCCGGAGTGGACTTCCGGTCACGGTGGTCATCGACTCCATAGACGGGCTCGTCTGGATCGACACGGTGGAGCCCCTCGGCCTGAGNTCTCCAGAAGTTCGCGACGCACTGGCGTATCCGGACTACGCGCCGGAGCCAGGCATGCTGAGTGCCCTGGTCGGGGACCAGAACGATGATGAACTCCTGGAGCCCGGCTCGCCCATCGGACTTCCAGGGACGGTGCACATGGAGCTCCCCCGCGCCCGGGCACGCTTCACCTTCGAGCCCACCGGCGCCGCGCTGGCCGANACCCTGCTCCTCNCGGGGCCGCTCGCCACGCGTGTGGTCAGCGTGGATCCGTGGACCGGCGACGTGACCGTCCGATGAGAACGTCGAACCGTGCGGGCTTCGTCCTGCTGGAGGCGATCGTCGCACTCGCGATCATCAGCCTNATCTCCCTCGGGCTCCTTCAGGCTCGGGGCCAGCAGATCCGGGTCGCAACGCAGGCTCGCGAGTTACTCACGGCGCAGGCGCTGGCCGAGGACCGCCTCGCAACACTCCGGCTTCTCAACTACGAGAACCTCGAGCAGCCGGCTGACTCCGTTCTGGCCGGTGCGTTCCCGGCGCCCTTCGAGGACTTCTCCTGGATGACCACCGTCGAGGTGCTCGAAGATGAATACGACCTATTCAGTGTGGACATCGTCGTGACCGGGCCAGCAGAGCGCTTCCTGCTCGGCACGCTCCTGCACCGACCCCGCGCGATTCTGGGAGCCGCAGGCGGCGGCGATGCAGGCTTCGGTGGTCGAGGCGGTGGCGACCGCACCGGTGGTCGAGGCGGAGCCCGCGGAGGCGACCGCGCCGGTGGTAGGGACGCGGTCCGTGGTGGCGGNCGCGGGGGTGGTGGTGGNCGCGGNGGNGGTGGCGGTGGCGGCCGNGGTGGTGGTGGTGGAAACCTCGGGGGTGGACGGTGATGGCCCGCCAGAGAGGNTTCACCTTGATAGAGGTGTTGGTGGGCCTCACCGTGGCGGCGCTCGCTCTCTCGGCCGGATTCGCCACTCTGGCATTCCTTTCTGACCGGGAGGAGCCCGTCGACACGGTGTCGGCGGTGGCCCTGAGGGGCGCCACCACGAGGAGCCTCCTCATCGGCTGGCTGAGCGAGGCGCGCCTGCAGGCGTACCGCCGTGGGCCGGTGTTCCAGGGGTTCGATGCGGAGGAACGGGGCGCATCGAGTGACGAGCTGAACTTCCCCACCAGGGCCAGCACTCCGCTGGGAGTCGGCACGAGCATCGTGCGCCTCTTCATCGATCGGGACACCCAGACTCCCGAGAAGGGCCTGGTGGCGGAACTCACAGAGCGCGCCAGTGACGAGCCGCGTGTGGTGGAACTCGTCCCCGAGGCCGGCGCCCTGGAGATCAGTTACCTCATGCCGATCGACGGCTCGACGGGTGAGTGGACGCCCGCTTGGGTGAACACTCGAAGGCTTCCGAAGGCCATAAGGCTCGCGCTCGCTGCTACGGCCCCGGACACACTGCCCAGCTTGCTCCGGTATCCGATCCTCGTGGCCCTGGAGACGACCCGATGAGGACCTGCCGCCGCGAGAGACGGAGCGGGTTCGCGCTGGTCGCAACCCTTTGGTTGCTCATCGCCCTGGGGGCCGTAGGGCTCGACGCGGCCCTGCGTTCCCGTGCGCGCCGGCAAGCCGCGGCGAACGTGCTCGACGGTGCCCGGGCCAGAGCCGCCGCGCTCGCCGGAAGCGAATACGCGCGTTCGATGCTCACCGCCGCCCTGCTGGGCCAGGCCGAGGAGCTACGCTCGGAGGCAATGGCAAGTGCCCGCTCGAGCCGGAGCCGCCGGACCGTTGAGCGACGAAGCGTGAGCCGGCTTTTCCGCGGAGTGGATCCACTCGAGGACCCCTGGCGCTCGCCTCAGGACCTGATCGTGGGTGACGAGATGGCATTCGGGACAGCACGATACGCCGTGCTCATGAGAGACGTCGGGGCCGCGCTCAACCTGAACGAGGCCAACGAGACGATGCTCCAGCAGTTCTTCTCGATGGGGCTCCGCGTCGACTACGCAGAGGCCGACAAAATCGCCCAGGCCATCCTCGATTGGCGGGACGAGGACGAGATTCCGCGGATCAATGGAGGAGAGCGCGAGGAGTACATGAGAGAAGGCGCGCTGGTGCTCCCCCCCAACCGGGACTTCGTCGCGATCGACGAGCTCAGGCATGTGCAGGGTATGACACCCGAGATCTACACCCGCGCGGCAAAATTCATCACCCTGATCGGAGACGGAGATCTGAACGTGAACGCCGCGCCGGAGGAGGTCCTCCTGGCCATCCCCGGGATAAACGAAGCCACGGTCACCGAGCTGCTCCGGCTGCGGGACTCGGGTACACTGCCCAGGAACGACAACCAACTGGCTGGGATGGTCCCCGGTGCAGCGACTGCGATCGAGGCGGAGGGACGCGCTTTCACGAGGAGAACCACGTATACAACCGATCAGGTCGAGATCCTCGTCGAGGGTTGGGTCGATGGCGGGCTCGTTCGCGTCAACTCTCGAGTGGTGGTTTCCCGGGGCAACACCGGAGCCACCGTCGTTTGGCGGGAGACCTTCTGATGGCTCGCGGACTCCGCCTCGGAATCGCCGTCGGCCCGGCCCGTGCAGTCGCTACGGTTTTGGGCTCGAAACAGGCGCTCTTTGCAAGCGAGGCACTGAATCTGCCGGACGACAACAACAGTCCGGCGGTGGAGCTCTTCCGCGTCTTCGTCCAACTGGCCGAGCGCCTGGAAGAGGCAGGGGCGGGACCGACGGACGGGGCCCAGATCCACCTGCGGCTCCTGCCACCGTGGGCGGACACCCGCATCGTCGAACTCCCGCCCCTGCGTGAGGAAGAGCTCGTGGCCGTGCTCCAGCGCGACGTGGCGCGGTATTTCCTCGGGGGCGTGGGTCCACAGGCTGTGGGTGTTCATACTGCGGGACGGAACTCCAATGGCGGAGATGGCCAGCCCGTGCTCGTGGCCGCCGCTGCGCTATCGCTACTCGAGGCCGCACGGGAGGCCGCCGTCCAGATCGGGTGGAGCTTGGAGTCGATCGGACCCGCTCACGGTGCTTGGCTCTCCGCAGCCGGTGACTCGGATTCGGAGGCCAGGCGTGGGATCATCGCGATCGAGGGTTCCACCGCCTACGTGATGCGGGTCGAGGGACGTGTCACCGCCGCAGTGCGCCAGGTTCCGGCGTCCGATCTTACCAGCGTGGCCGACGCCCTGGACGTCGGACCGGGCAGGGTGCTCGTGTGGGGCCCCCCCGGAGCCGAGCAGGAGCTGGCCGACCTGTCGTCGTCGGCCGGCTGGGTCGTCGATCCGCTCCCTGGTGGGGCCGGTGGACGGTCCGATCCGCTGGAGGTAGCCGCTACTTGGGCAGGGCGGGCCCTGCTGGAGCTGGTGCCACCGACCCTGGCCGCCCAACGAGACTCCCGCCGCCGCGCTAGCGCCGTCCGTTTGTGGATCACCGCCGCCGTTCTGGTGGTGGCGGCCGCGGGTGCCTACGTCTGGGGCACCTACCGTGAGTTGGACGCCGTGAGCGCGGAGCGGCGCGAGATCGCCGTCCGAGTTCAGCCCCTCATACAGGCTCAAGACTCGCTCCAGCAACTCAACGACCGAATCCAGGCGAGAGAAGACCTGTGGGCTAATACCCCTCGCTGGACCCCTGTACTGGTCGAGTTGGCGTCCCTCCTGCCCCGTGACTCCCATCTCACGGCGTTGTACGCGAGCGGCGACACCGTCGAGCTGGAGGCAGCGGGCTCCCGAGCGGGTGAAGCGATCCAGGCTCTGAGGGCAGCCGGCCTATTCCGGGACGTGCGGCTCCAAGGCGTAGTGGAGCGAGAGTTGGAGAACGGGGAGACCGTCGTAGAGAGGTTCCGAGTGAGCGCGCGGCTCGCCGGTGTCCCTCCTGAGAGCACAGGAGGACTTGAATGAGCGAGTCAGGAATTCCGGGACTGCGAGCGCTGGACCGCCTCGCCCCTGGGGATCGGCGCGCCATTCTTCTCGGCCTCGGGGTGATGGTTTCGGCGGTGGTGATCCTCTTTGGGGTGAGGCCCATCTACGGGGCCCTGACCGACGCCCGGGAGCGCCTCGCTGCCGAGCGGGGCGTGCTGGCCCGAGAGATCCAGCTCCTCGAATCGGCCGCGGTGCTCCCCAAGCACATCGAGGAAGCTCTCCGGAAGACCGCGGCGGTAGACCTTCGCTTGCTGGAGGCGCCGAGCAGAATCCTGGCCGAGGGGCAGCTCACCGACCTGCTGGAGTCGTCGGCGGTACTCAGTCGCGTCCTGCTGCGGGAGATCGAGAGCATCGCGCCGGCCAGGGGCACGGAGCCACCGCCCGGCACCGAGACGCTCCGGCTCTCGGTCAGTGGCGAGAGCGATCTGGAGGGGGTGCTGACCTTCCTGGACACGATGGAGTCCGGGCTGCTTCTGGTGCGCGTGACGGGCCTGGCGTTGGAACCAGTGCTGGCAAGGCCCGAGACGGACGGAGATTCCCAAGCTGAGCCGATCCCCACGGGGGTCGTGGAGTTTCAGTTGATCATCGAGAGCTACTTAAAAACCGACGGCCCGGTGGCCCAAGCGCAACTGGTTCGTGAGGGAGAGGAAAACACATGAGAAGAATTACTGGGATCTTGATCGCGGGTGTCAGCTTCGGCGGCGCGGTCACGTTGTTCGGCGTAGTCCTGGTGGACGCGATGCGCGTCGAGACTGCTCCACAAGTCGCAGTGACGGGCCAGGCGGCCACGGACCTGGCAGGACCGGTCGGCGCTCCTGCCGTGGCACGGGGCCTCGAATCTGCTCAGCCCGGACGGGTATTCCCCGACCTGGAGGCGTGGGCAGCGGAGACCACTTCGCCCAGGCTCCCCAGCATCGAGTTGGATCGTGCCGTAAACCAGGACCCCTTCCAGCCTGACCGCAGCGCCCCGGCGCAGCGGTACGTCCTTCCCGGCCAGAGACGGGCCACCCGGGTGGGGAGGGAGCCGACACCGGCCCCCGAGTTCCGAGTGGTCGGCGCGGCGAGGATCGGCCCAGGCGGCGTCGCCTTGGTGCAGGTGGATCGCGGCGACGTCCCCATAGCGGTGAACGTAGGCGAGTCCATCGAAGGATACCGCCTCGTGTCCGTCACCGACGAAGGGGCCACCTTCGAAGGGGCCGTCGTGACGGCGGAGGGCGGCAGTTGGCCTCTATCGGTCCTCCAGCCCAGAGCAGAACGACGTAGGAACGACAACAACAGAGACCGTAACACTCGCGAACAGGCCGCCCAGCGGGCCCAGCAGGACGTCGCCTCGCAACTCCAGGTGCTGATCCAGGGCAGCATCCAAGAGCTCCTCCCCCAGGGTGGTAGAGCGGGATTCGGGGGACGTGGCGGCAGAGGCGGCAGAGGTGGAGGAGGACAATGAAGACCATCTTTCGTATGCTCACGCCCACGGTACACGGACTGACGTCCACCGTCTTGGTCGTGGGCTTGGCTTTGGCAACGAGCACTCCCGCGACCGCTCAGAATCCTCCGGTCACCCAGACCCAGGAAGGGATCACGCTCAATTTCCAGAACGTGGACCTCGCCTCGGTCATCACAGCCCTGGGCCAGGCGGCGGGCATGAACGTGGCGGCGGCCAACATGCCGGACGTTCCGGTCACGCTCAGGACCGCCGAGCCCGTGCAAGCCGACGGGGTGGAGGCACTCATCCGGCAGCTCGCGACGGCAAACGGCGTCACGGTCTTGGAGGAGGGCGGCTTCCTGGTCCTCCAAGGACCGATCCTCGAGGACGGCGTGATCCAGGAGCCACGCAACCTGTATATTGTCCAGCTTGAGCACGCGCGGGCCCCGATGCTCGCGGCTACCCTGTCGGCACTCTTCGGTGGCGCGATTCCCACCGGGAACGTGGGCCTTCAGCCGACCCAGACCCTTTCCCAGCAGCTCCAGACGCTGGAGCAGCAAACCCTTGGTGGGGTCGGAGCGGGCCTACAGCAGCAAGGCTTCGACTTCCAAGTCGGCTCCGGAGAGCTGCAGGGGGAGGTGCAAATCGTGCCGGACCAGCTGACCAACACGCTGCTCGTGCGGGCGCGCGTCAATGATTGGACCATCATCGAGCAGGCGATCCAGGCCCTGGACCTCCGCCCGCTCCAGGTGGTCATCGAGGTCGTGATCGCCGAGGTTGCGACGACGGATGAGCTCAACCTGGGCGTCTCGTTTCTGACGTCGCAGGTGAACAGCGAGACCGGCGCCTTCACCGAGGCGACGCTGCCGGCGCTGCCCGGCCAGGATCCGTCGTCTTTCGCGCTCAGGTTCTTCCGTCTGGGCAACTTGAACGTGGACGCCACACTCGCGGCGCTGTCCGTGCAAGGCGATGTGCGGATCCTGTCCCGTCCGATCATTCAGGTCCAGAACAACCAGGAAGCTCGAATTCTGGTCGGGAGCCAGGTCCCGTTCGTGCAGGTCTCCCAGGTGTCGGACCTGGGGGGCGTCAACGAGGTCGTCCAGTACCGGGACGTGGGAACCTCACTGAACATCCTGCCGACGATCAACGAGTCCGGCTACGTGAACTTGCTCCTCACGCAGGAAGTGAGCAGCGTCACGGACGAGATCCAGTTCGACGCCCCGGTGATCAGCACGCGCGAGGCCACCACGCAGATCCTTGCGCGCAGCGGACAAACCGTCGTGATCGGTGGGCTGGTGGAACAGCAGACTGCCAAGGCGCGGAGCGGCATTCCCATTCTCATGGACATCCCGTTGCTTGGGTATCTATTCGGCTCGACCCGCGAGGTGGCTAGGAACAGCGAACTCTTCCTCTTCCTCACGCCCTTCGTGGTGGCGAGCGACGAGGACGCCGAGCGGCTCAGGCTCGGGATCGAGGGCAACGCGAATCTGCTAGAGGAGTTGGTGCCGATTCCCTCCCTCCTGACACCCGGCTCCACGGTGATCGTCCCTGACACCATCGGAGGGTGAGGAGCCGGCGGGTATGGCCGAGACCAACGGAACCAGCGCACTGCAGTCGGCGGAGCAGCTTTCACCCGACCTGACCGCAGACTACCTGGAGCATCACGCCCTGATGCCGCTCCGGTGCGAGGAGGGGCAGCTGCTCACGGCCACCTGGGCGGAGGTGCTGGACGAGCGCGCGCTCGACGACCTGCGTCTGATCGCGGGTGTGCCCATCACCCTCGTGAAGCTGCCCGAAGCCGACGTACGCGCCGCCATCCGGCGCACGTATTCATCAGACGCCATGACGGCCGAGGGAGTCATCGCAGGCCTGGGAGACGACGTGCGGGCGGTGAGGGAGACCGATTCAGCGCTCGACGACCTGGTGAGCCTCGCCAACGAAGCGCCCGTTGTGAAGATCGTGAACCTGCTGCTGCTCGAGGCGCTGGACACACGCGCCTCGGACGTCCACCTGGAGTCCTACCAAAACGGTCTCCGAGTGCGCTACCGTGTGGACGGCGTCCTTCAGGACGCGATCGCGCCGCCGCCTCGTCTCGCGGCTGCCGTCGTGAGTCGACTCAAGATCATGGCCGAGCTCGACATCGCCGAACGGCGTGTACCCCAGGATGGCCGAATCCGCCTGCGTATGCACGACCGCCAGGTCGACGTGCGCGTGTCCACACTCCCCACCCTCCACGGCGAGAGCGTGGTGCTGCGTCTCCTGGACAAAGAGTCGGGACGTATCGACTTGGAGGCGCTCGGGATGGGGCCGGACACGCTTGCCCGCTTCGACAAGGTCATCGCAAAACCGCACGGCATCGTGCTGTCCACGGGGCCGACCGGATCGGGCAAGACCACCACACTTTATGCGGCCGTGGACCGGATCCGGACCGGGCGCGAGAAGATCCTCACCGTGGAGGACCCGGTCGAGTACGAGCTTCCGGGGGTACCCCAGGTGCCCGTCAACGATAAGGTCGGCCTGACCTTCGCGAACGCGCTACGCGCCCTGCTCAGGCAGGATCCCGACGTCATGCTCGTCGGCGAAATCCGCGATCAGGAGACGGCGGACATCGCCACCCACGCGGCTCTCACGGGTCACCTCGTCCTGTCGACNCTACACACCAACGACGCCGCCACCGCGCTGACCCGCCTGGTCGACCTCGGTATCGAGCCCTATCTGGTGGCCAGCACGGTGGAGGCCGTACTCGCGCAACGGCTCGTCCGGCGAATCTGCGAGAGTTGTCGNCGGCCCGTCGAGCAGACGGCTGAGCAGCGGGCCGCATTGGGGGACGCCGCCAGCGAGTTGGGCGAAGTCTGGGAAGGTGAAGGGTGTGAGCAGTGCCGGGGAACCGGCTACAGTGGGCGCACCGGCATCTACGAGCTGCTCGTCATGGAGCCGGAGATCCGTGAGGCGGTGCTNGGAGACNCCACCATCAGTGCGGGNCGGCTTCAAGTTCTGGCCCGGGAGGCNGGGATGAAGTTGCTCAGGGAAGACGGCCTTCGCGTGGTGGCGGAGGGACTCACGACCGTGGAGGAAGTGCTCAGGGTCGCGAGCGCGTAGAATACCCGCCCCAAACCCACCCCTTCCCTACCAAGCCTGTTACCTTCACGGGCATGTTCCGCGTCGTCGCTCCCGCATTGTCCAGGTTCGAATCCTGCCGGGCGCAGCGTGGCCGCTCGCACAACACCTAACGGACTCCAAGTTTGGCCAAGCGTACCAAGGTCACCGGAAACAGCCTCCGGCACGCCTTCCGAGAGATCATCTGGCCCCGCCGCAAGCTCGTCGGGCTCGGCCTCTTCCTGGTAGTTCTCAACCGACTCAGCGGGCTGGTGCTTCCATACTCCACCGGGTATCTGGTCGACACCGTGCTCGGCGAGGGTCAGTTCGACCTGCTCTATCCGCTTCTGGGGGGCTTGCTGGTGGCCGTGATCGTGCAATCGGGCACTGCCTACCTCCTCACGCTCCTCCTCAGCGTCGAAGCGCAACACCTGATCGCCCAACTTCGCTCCCAGGTCCAGCGGCACGTACTCNCCCTGCCGGTACGTTTCTTCGACAGCGTGAAAACCGGAGAGTTGGTCGAACGTATCATGAACGACGTCGAAGGGGTCCGTAATTTGGTGGGAACCGGCCTAGTTCAACTGGTCGGGGGCGTGATCACCGCCGTCGTCGCCTTCACCTTCCTCGCCACAATCGACTTCGTGATGACCCTGCTCGTCCTNGTCCCCTTGGGGTTCTTCACCTTCGTCTCGACCCGGGCGTTTTCNAAGCTNCGTCCGGCGTTCCGTGAGCGNGGTGAGCTCCGCGCGGTGGTGACCGGACGCCTCACGGAGGCTCTCGGCGGCATNCGTGTCATCAAGGGTTTTCATGCGATCGAAAAGGAAGGTGAGATCTTCGAGGAGGGCGTACTTGGGATCTTCCGGAACGTCAAACAGACGTTGACCACAACCAGCACTGTCACGAGTCTGGGCACGTTTTTCATCGGTACCGCCAGCGTGCTCATTATGGGGTACGGTGGCCAACAGGTCCTCAATGGGTCACTGACGCTGGGAAATCTTTTCCAGTTCACGATTTTCATGGGATTTCTGGTTGGGCCCATCGTGCAGATGGCCAACATCGGAACCCAAATGACCGAGGCATTNGCCGGTCTCGACCGGACCGCGGAACTCCTGGCCTGGCCTGCGGAAGACGACGATCCAAGGCGTACGGGTACCATGCCGAGCGTCGAAGGGCATCTCGTGTTCGAGGACGTCAGCTTCGCCTACGAGAAAGACAAGCCCGTGCTCCATGGCATCGATTTCGACGCGGAGCCGGGAACGGTCATCGCCCTCGTGGGCAGCTCGGGATCGGGCAAGTCGACGCTAGCCGGGCTGGCCGCGACCTTCCTGACGCCTGATTCCGGAAGGGTTCTGATGGACGGCGTCGACCTGGCNACCGTAAAACTATCGAGCTATCGGTCACAGCTGGGGCTCGTATTGCAGGACGACTTCCTCTTTGACGGCACGATCCGGGAGAACCTGCTCTTCGCGCGACCGGATGCTACAGAGATCGAGCTGCAGGATGCTGCCGAGAAGGCCTACGTCACGGAGTTCACCGACCGGTTCCCGGACGGCCTGGACACCGTGATCGGTGAGCGTGGNGTCAAGCTTTCAGGCGGTCAGCGGCAGCGGGTCACGATCGCTCGGGCGCTGTTGTCCGATCCACGGATACTGCTACTCGACGAGGCCACGTCCAACCTCGACACTGAGAGCGAGTCGTTTATCCAGCAGAGCCTCGGAGGACTGCTCCGTGATCGCACGACGGTGGTCATCGCCCACCGTCTCTCCACCATTCAGCGAGCGGACCTTATCCTGGTCATCGAAGACGGCAAGATCGTCGAGCGCGGGCATCACAACGAGTTGATCAAGGTCGACGGACGGTATCACCAGCTTTACACCCTACAGGCGAGGATCTAATGGGGGACGACACCAGCTCACCCGCTTGACTCAGCCCAGCGTGACCATAATGATTCCGCCATGCGACGGTCACCCTCTCAACGGCTGATATCCGGCCTTCTGCTCCTCATCCTCGGAGCACTAGGAACAGGCCTCCCATCCCATAGCCACGGGGTGGCCCGAGATGACGGCCAACAGTTGGTCGCCCCTGACCACCACGATCACGGGGTCGTCCTGACTGAGCAGACGGACCGAATACCAGCGAGTCCAATGTCGCTGGCGGTGCTCGCCGAAACGACTGCCCTTGCCGATCCTCCGGTTATCCTCACACCGGATGTGGTACGCCGCGAACTCGACCTCCCTCGAGAGCGCGCTCCCCCCTCCACCTCTCCGCGCGCCCCACCTCTCTCCATCTGATTCCGAGCGCCCGCCGGGGCACCAGTAGTGCCTCGCCGGCGCCCGGGCCCCTACCCGTACATCCCTGGATCAGCGCCGTTTCGGCTGCCGCCCACCCAGGCGGTGCCGAACAGGCACAACAATTCCGGAGTAACGCTGTGAACCACGCGACCAAGATGCTCTTGCTGGCTGCTGCCCTCGGCTGCTGGCCTGGCGCCGTACAGGCGCAGGAGCCCGCGAGCCACATGAGCCTGGATGAAGCGCTCCGCCTCTTCGCACAAAACAATCCGGAGCTCCGACTCGCCCACACTCGAGAAGCCGAAGCCGAGGGCGTCGCGCATCAGGCAAANGCGTTCCCGAACCCTTCCGTAACGGTGACATACGAACCTCTGTCCCAGAACGGCCAAAGCTACTCTGAGACATATGTGAACCTGACCCAACGTTTTCCGCTCTCCGGGAAGCGGGGNGCCCGGGCGGACGCAGCGGGCTGGTCCCTCAGTGCCGCCCGTGCGCAGGCGCGGGCCGACAGCGCCAGTCTCTCCTTTCTGGTGAAACGAGCCTTCGTGGAGGCCGGCTTGTCAGAGGTCCGACTGGCCATGGCCGAACGTGTTACCGAGGTCTTTCGCCAGGGCGCACAAAACGCCGTCATACGGGAAGCCGAAGGNGACATCTCACTGTACAGCCTACAACGAATCCGCGTGGAGCGAGTCCGATACGAGAATCTGCTCGCAGAGGCCGGACTGGCCGCCTCTGCAGCCCGACGAGACCTCGCTCGGTTGATTTTCCCGGACGGGGAGTTGTTCGGGAACGTGGAGACCATCCAGGTGGCCCCCCTGGAGCTACTCGATGTCCCACCCCTCGAGTCGGTCCTCGATCGAGTCCAGGAGAGCAGAATCGACCGGAGACCCGAATTAGCCGTAGCCGACGCGGAGGTGGAGGCAGCCAAGGCCGGCAGCCGACTGGCTCGTGCGGAACGTATCCCCGACATAACCGCCACCGGAGGGTACAAGCAGCAGTCAGACGGATTCAGCGGTGCCTTCCTCGGTATATCCGTGCCCGTCCCCTTTTTCGATCGACGCGCCGGAGCCGTGGCGTCCAGCGAGGCGCTGATCCTGGCTTCTGATGAGCGGCTCGAGTTGACTCGACGGCAGGTGCAGGCCGATCAACGNAAAGCCATCGAGTCCTATCGCAGCCTGCAACTCCGCAGCGCTCTTCTGGAGGAGGATCTCCTGGGCAGCGATCCTGACCTTCTGGAAATGGCCCAGATCGCGTACGACGCAGGGGAGATGACACTGTTGGAGCTCCTCGACGCCGCGCGGGCGCTTCAGGACGCCCACTCCGCNGAGGCCAAACTCAGGTCCGATCTGTGGATCGCGTACTACGACCTCGAGCGCGCTATGGGCGGATTCGACGCCGGCACCGAACCTGAGACCCCCTCACCGGAGATTGGACGATGATCCGGAAACGCCGTCGTTCCACACGCCGAATTCACTCCGTAGGCCGAATGATGGTGATCGGAAGGGTCAGGGTGTCGATCCTGGCNGGATTCGCCCTCGCAAATGGTTCCTGTGGTGGCCCGACCGCCGACGTCCAGGAACCGGAGATGGGCGCGGTGGTGGTGACCCAATGGAACGACTCCACCGAACTCTTCCTCGAATATCCCCACCCCGTCGCNGGGCAACAAACCGGTAATTGGGCGATTCACCTCTCGGATATGGAGGACTTTCAGCCGATTCGCTCAGGACGTTTGACGGTCACCTTCACAAGCGAAGAGAACCAGGTAGAGACGTTCGTGGTGGAGGCTCCGGCCCGGGACGGGATCTTTCTGCTCGATCCCCTGGTGCGGGAGGGGGGCGACTACCGAGTAGAACTTTCACTTGCCAGCCCGCAAGTGAACAGCCTGCACGTGCTTTCNCGGGTCTCGGTGTNATCCACCCTCGAGGAAGCATTCGCGGTCGAGGACGTCGAGGACGATGGTGGGATCGCGTTCCTCAAGGAGCAGCAGTGGGTGATTCCGTTCGCGCTGGAACNGGTCGCGGAGCACGAGGTCCAGCAGACTGTCCCGGTGCCGGGCGAGATCGTTCCTCCGGACGGGGCGCTCGTCCAGGTGAGCGCCCTGGTCGACGGGATCGCACCGGCCGACAAGAACCGCAACGCTCCGTCGGTCGGTGAACCGGTCCGGGAAGGACAGGTCCTGGTTGTTCTGGCCCCCACCGCACAGGAGGGCAGCTTTGCACAGGCCCGTGGCCGGGTTGAGGGGCTGNTGGTGGAAGTCCAACGTAGCGAGCGGCTCTTCGAGGCCGGCGCGATTCCCCGGAGGCGCCTCGAAGATGCCCGTCATGACCTGGAGGTCGCGCGCGCCGAACTCGACGCAATGGGCGGCAGCACGGATGGCGACTACAGCTTGAGCCTACGAGCCCCAATCACCGGCGTAGTTGCGGAGCGGANCTTTCTACCTGGGAGTCGCGTGGAGGCCGGCGAGCCCCTCTTCACCATCGTGGANCCCTCGACGGCGTGGCTCCGAGTGCAGATGTCGGCCGTGTCGGCGACTGATGTCCCCGAAGGAGCCCGGGCCACGTTTACGATCGAGGACTCGGACGAAGTATTCGAGACGTCGCGGCGTCTGTCGGTCGGAAACGTCATGAACCCAGAGACACGAACCGTNCCCGTGGTCTTCGAGGTTGGATCCGCGAGAGGGCCCTTCACGTTCGGCCAGCTGGCACAGGCGAGTGTGCCCACCGGGGGGGTAACAAACGGCATCGCCATTCCCAACGATGCCATCCTCGATGACAATGGGACCGTAGTGGCATACGTACAGACCGGTGGCGAGACCTTCGCGCGTCGCGTCCTGACGTTGGGCGCCCGCGACGGGAGTCGAACCGAAATCCTGTCCGGGCTCGACCTCGGGGAAAGGGTCGTGACCGTGGGCGCCTATCAGGTCCGGCTCGCCTCCTTGTCCGGCGGCGACTTCGCCGGTGGCCACGGCCACTAAGACCATGCTAGGTAAACTGATCCGCTGGTCCATCGACAACCACTTCTTCGTATTGGTCTCGGCTGCTCTCCTCCTGATCGCCGGAGCCATCACGGCTGTCCGCATGCCGGTAGACGTCTTCCCCGATCTGACTGCCCCTACGGTGACCGTGCTGACCGAAGCACATGGGATGGCGCCCGAGGAGGTGGAAACTCTCGTCACTTTCCCGGTGGAAACCGCCGTGAACGGCGCCACCGGTGTACGCCGGGTTCGCTCGTCCACCTCGCAAGGCATCAGCATCGTCTGGGTGGAATTCGACTGGGGTACTGACATCTTCCGTGCCAGACAGATCGTGAACGAGAAGCTCCAGCTCGTAGCGTCGGGACTCCCTGAGGGTGTGGGTGCCCCTGTCCTCGCCCCGATCTCATCCATCATGGGTGAGGTCATGTTGATCGCGGTGACCGGAACCGGTGCGGTATCGGACACGGATGTGCGTTCCGTCGCAGACTGGACCATCCGACGACGTCTGCTCGCCGTCCCCGGCGTCGCCCAAGTGATTCCTCTGGGTGGGGACGTCAAGCAATATCAGGTTCTGGTCAGCCCCGCCCTGCTGGCCGCCTTCGATGTCAGTCTGCAGGACGTTTTGCAGGCGGCTGAAGGCTCCAACGTGAACGCCTCGGGCGGCGTGTTCATGGAGCGGGGGCAGGAATATCTCATCCGTGGGACCGGACGAGTTCAGGACCTCGACGATATCGCGCAGACTGTTGTCGCGGTGCGGGGAGCGACGCCGATCACGATCGGTGACGTGGCCGACGTGCGAATCGGAGCCGCCACCCGGCTCGGAGAAGGCTCGGCCAACGCCGAACGGGCCGTCATCCTGACCATACTGAAACAACCCGACACGAACACCCTGGAGCTCACGGACAGAATCGACCAGGAGCTTTCGGATATCCAGTCGACACTACCCACGGACATTCAGATCAACCGAAGCATTTTTCGGCAGGCGAACTTCATCGAGACAGCCGTGGACAACGTCTTGGAGGCGCTTCGCGACGGCGCAATCCTGGTCGTCGTCATCCTCTTCATCTTTCTGTGGAGCGCCAGAACCACCTTCATTTCCGTCCTTGCGATACCGCTCTCTCTGATCACATCGGTGTTGGCGCTGAAGCTCCTGAACATCACCATCAACACGATGACGCTGGGGGGCATGGCCATCGCGATCGGCGCACTGGTCGACGACGCAGTGATCGTGGTCGAGAACGTGTTCCGACGCCTGCGGGAAAATCAACACAGGCCACCCGAAGAGCGCAGGCCCGTTCACGAAGTGGCTTACGGAGCTTCCAAGGAGATCCTGGCCAGCATCGTCATCGCCACCTTGATCATCATGGTCGTGTTCCTGCCGCTCTTTTTTCTCTCCGGCGTCGAGGGCCGCATGCTCCAGCCGCTGGGACTGGCGTACATCGTCTCGATCCTGGCGTCTCTCATCGTCGCGCTCACTGTCACTCCTGCGCTCTCCACCTACCTTCTGCCTCGGTCGAGGGCGATGCAAACGGACGAGGAAAGCTGGGTGGCCCGAACGCTGAAGCGATCCTACGCGACGACCTTAGGGCGAGTTGTCCGACATCCATGGCCCGTCATGGCGGGTGCCGCCGTACTCTCGATCGCGTCGCTGGCCGTCCTGCCGTTCCTCGGCCGTTCCTTTCTTCCAGAGTTCCAGGAGGGCTCGCTCGTGATCAGCGCCCTCACGGTACCCGGCACCTCCCTCGACGAGTCCGACGCCCTGGGACGGCGAATTGAGCAGACCCTTCTGGCCCATCCTGCAGTCGTGGAGACCGCCCGCCGTACCGGCAGAGCAGAGCTCGATGAGCATGCCCAGGGCGTAAATGCCGCCGAGATCGATGCGCGGCTAGAGTTGGCCGGCTACGACTACGACGCGGTTCTGGAAGAACTACGTGCGAACCTGGCCGCGGTACCGGGAACGGAAATTACGATAGGCCAGCCGATCGGCCACCGAATCGATCACATGCTCTCGGGAACACGAGCCAGCATCGCCGTGAAGCTCTTCGGGCCCGACCTGTACGAACTACGAGCGCTGGCCCGGGAAATCGAAGGTGTGATTCAGACGGTCGAAGGCACGGTCGACGTCGCTGTGGAGCAGCAGGCAGATGTCCCCCAGGTCAGGGTGAATATGGCCCGGCCCGCCATGGCACGTTACGGGGTGACGCCCAAGTTTCTTGCCGACGCCATCGATGTTGCTTTCGCGGGGGAGGCGGTCTCCCAAGTCCTGGAGGACGAGCGGGCCTTTGATCTCGTGGTCCGGTTCGCGCCTGAGTATCGGGGAAGCCTCGAGGCCGTGCGCCGCGCGAGGATCGATACACCCGTCGGCCCGCAGGTCACCCTCGGATCTCTGGCCGATGTTCGCTTCGACATGGGCCCCAACGCCATCTCCCGCGAGAACGTCCAGCGCATGATCGTGGTTCAGTCCAACGTTGCGGGCCGGGACGTGGGGAGCGTGGTGGAAGACATCGNAAGCGGCGTGCGGGCGGCGGTCGATCTACCNCCCGGGTACTACATCGAATACGGCGGCCAGTTCGAATCCGCTGGTGCGGCCACGCGCACGATCGGACTCATGAGCCTGCTATCCTTGGCGGCTATTTTCCTGCTTCTATTCATCGAATTCGGCTCCCTTCGCCAGGTTCTCCTTGTCATGGTGAANCTGCCTTTGGCATTGGTNGGCGGAGTTGTCGCCGTGTGGATCACCGGCGGAGTGCTCAACGTCGCGACGCTAGTCGGGTTCATCACCCTCTTTGGGATCGCCGTCAGGAACGGGATCCTGATGGTGAGCCACTACAATCACCTGCTCCATGAGGGAATGCCGCTCCGCCGAGCCGTGATCCAGGGCTCATTGGAACGGCTGAACCCGATTATGATGACAGCGCTCACCGCGGGGCTGGCTCTCTTGCCTCTGGCACTCGCCGGAGGGGAGCCCGGGAACGAGATCCAGAGCCCGATGGCAATCGTCGTACTGGGGGGGATCCTCACGTCCCTGGCGCTGAACATGGTGGTGGTCCCGGTGCTTTTCCTCAAGTACGGAACCGGTGACGATCTTGCCATCGATCCATCAGCTGTCGTACCGACCCAGTAACGATCAGCGGTCGATCCAACGACGACCTCACGGCCTATTCCGTCCCTGCACCCCCGTCCGCGCCAAATCGCCGCCCGCTCTCGGCGAAGTACTCCTCATCGGTCATNTCGCGCCCCATGTCGATCCACTCTTCATCCGTCATTCGCGCCCTTCCATTGAGCACGGGTGGAGCGTCCTTCCCCGCGATGTAACGAAAGCGCNGGGTGGGGTCGTCGAGCGCGTCGGCGATGACCTNGGCCACTGCGCTCGGCGGATCAGCGCCCCCGCGAGCGTTCCTGTACAGCGACTGCATCCTCTTTAGATGAACGGCGTAGGGCCCGTCACCCACCTCGACCACACCACCTTTGTCGAGGATCGGGGTCGAAATGAACCCCGGCTCGATCACGATGACTCGGATGCCGAGCCGCCTCGTTTCGATGGCGACCGCCTCGCTCAAAGCCTCCAAAGCATACTTGGTCGCGGCATAGATGCCATGGCCTGGACTCACGAGCCGTCCCGCTACGGACGACATGTTCACGATCGTGCCGCTTCCCTGCTCCCTCATCTCCGGAAGCACGGCCTGCATCATCCGGAGCGCTCCGAAGACGTTGGTTTCGAAAACGGCTTTGGCCTCCTCGAGGGGGGCCTCCTCGACGCTCGTGAGCTTCAGGATACCGGCATTGTTCACGAGAACGTCGATCCGGCCGGAACGTTCCATGACGTCNCCCACCGCGGATGCCACCGACGTGGAGTCGTCGACATCGAGCCTCATGACTTCGAGATCCAGCCGCTCTTCTTGCGCGGCAACACGCAGCACGTCACCGGAGGAATCGGGCGTACGCATCGAAGCGTAGACGGTATGGCCCATCCGCGCGAGGTAAAGGGCGGTCGCCTCACCGATGCCAGTGCTGGCCCCTGTGATGAGCGTAACCGTCATCACTTTGTCAGCCTGTGTGCGAATTTCTTCCTGAGCTTGGCAACTTTGGGGTTGATTACGAACTGGCAGTAAGGCTGATTTCCGTTTCTACGAAAGTACTCCTGATGTTCGGGCTTGGCCGGGTAGAACGCGTCGAAGGGCGTGACTTCTGTGACGATTGGATCGGACCAAACTCTCTCTTCGGTCANATCAGCGATCATTGCCTCCGCCGTCTCTTTTTGCTCCGGCGAGTGGTAGTAGATCNCCGATCGGTACTGGGGCCCCACATCACCCCCCTGACGATTCAGTGTCGTGGGATCGTGCGTGGCGAAGAAGACNNCGAGAATCTCCTGAAAGCTCGTGACCGTGGGGTCGACCTGAAGCTGAACCACCTCGGCGTGCCCGCTGCGGCCGGAGCACAACTGCTCGTACGTGGGATTCGGCTCCGGCCCGCCCGAGGCGCCCGACACCACGCTCTCGACGCCCTCGAGCAACTCGAAGACCGCCTCCAGACACCAGTAGCAACCTCCGCCGAGGGTCACGATCTCGGGTGAACCTTCCGTCACGATGTCAGACGAACCTTCACGTTCACGCCGCTGCCATGCACTCGATTTCCACGCGGCCATTCCCCGAAAGTCCAGAACCTCCCACTGCGGTTCGAGCCGGCTTGTTTTCGGGAAAGAACTCCGTGTAAACCTGGTTCATGGCACCCCACTCAGCTATATCGGCCAGGAAGACCGTGCACTTCAAGACTCGGTCCATCGAAGATCCGAAGCGCTCGAGCGCATCCTGGATGGACTCGAGAGCGCGGCGCGTCTCGGGCTGAATTCCACGCTCACCGCCCGTTCCGAGTTTTCCGGCCAAGTAAAGCACACCTCCGTGTCGAACCCCTTCGGAAAACGGCAAACGAGCGCTGGGATTCAGATACTCGGGAGCCGCGGCCTGCTGAATCGCAGGTGGCGCGGCATCGGCCTCTGAAACGGGTGGTTGGCAAGCGACGACTAGGAGGGACAGGGCAACAGCAGCGACTCCACGAAGCATGGTATCCTCCGGAACGAGATGATTGGCTGGTCGAACTTACGCGTCCCCGCCCCAGATGCACACGGGGCCCCTCAACCTTGCGGCAGAGGCCTGCTCCCAACCAATTGGGCGCCCTCGCCACGTCGCAACCGAGGTCTCATGAGATGAGCCACCAAGAGGTCGAACCGATAGAGCACAAGATCGAGCCGACCAAACACAGTTTCGAGGCGACGCAAAGCTCGGGTGTCGTCTCGGCCCTGCTCATGTGCCCGGCAAACGCCGATTGCCTGCTGGTACTGGGGCACGGGGCCGGAGCCGGGATGCGGCATGTTTTCATGGAAACTTTGGCCGATCACCTGGCCGATCGGCGTATCGCCACGTTCCGGTACCAGTTTCCGTACACGGAGCAGGGTCGGCGACGCCCCGATTTTCAACCCATTCTGCTGAAGACCGTGCGGTCGGCCATATCTGCTGCCTCGGCGCTTTCGGACGGACTTCCCCTTTTCGCGGGGGGCAAGTCGATGGGCGGCCGAATGACGTCCCTGGCCGCCGCGAAGGAACCTCTCGCGGATGTCCGCGGCATCGTCTTCTTCGGCTTCCCNCTCCATCCTGTCCAGAATCCGGGTATCGAACGGAGCGACCACTTGAAGGAAGCCGACGTTCCGCTGCTCTTTCTACAAGGAACTCGGGACAAGCTAGCGCAGCTCGATCTGCTCGAGCCAGTTTGCCAAGATCTCGCGCAGGGCGCTACGCTGCACCTGGTCGAAGAAGCGGATCACGGTTTTCACGTGCTGAAGAGGTCCGGTCGCACGGATGACGACGTTCAAGACGAACTCGCAGATACGACCCGAACCTGGATCGACAGTCTCGCGCCATGACAGCCCCAGTAACTTTCGCACGAGACGATCCTGATGACGGAGAGGTGGCAATGTCGATCTGGATAGGGTCTACCCGGACAGGGCCGATGTGGGTNGAAAGGGTACGGCGTAGCCTCGCTGGCCTGGCGGTGGCAATCACGCTGATCCCGGCGAGCGTAGCTGGCCAGGAGCTACNACTAGAGCCCCATCAGGAATTGGCGCGCGAATTGTTCCGGGAACTCGTCGAAATCAATACCGTCGAATCCGAAGGGACGGCCGTCGCCGTAGAGGCGATGGCGCGTCGCCTTCTCGCTGCCGGGTTCTCCGAGGAGGACGTCCAGATCGTCGGCCCGAACGATCGGAAGGCAAACTTGGTCGTCAGGCTCCGCGGCCGGGATACNGGTCGGGCACCCATCCTCCTCTTGGCACACCTCGACGTGGTGGAGGCCCTCCCCTCCGACTGGACCATCGACCCTTGGACGTTCACGGAACGCAACGGCTACTACTACGGACGGGGAGTAACCGACGACAAGGACGAAGCGGNCATCTACACGGCCAACCTCATCCGGTACAAGCAAGAAGGGTTCGTGCCCGACCGTGACATCATCGTGGCCCTCACCGCCGACGAAGAGGGCGGCCCGGCCAACGGGGTCCGATGGCTCNTGGAGAACCGCCGGGACCTGATCGACGCGGAGTATGCGCTCAACGAGGGAGGCGGCGGAGCCCTGAAGGACGGCATCCACCANCTCAACNCCGTCCAGGCCAGTGAGAAGGTGTACCNAAACTTCGACCTTCGGGCCACCAACCCCGGAGGCCACAGCTCGCTCCCACGGGACGACAACGCGATCTATGAACTNGCGAGCGTACTCACGCGCATCAGCCAGTACAATTTCCCGGTCATGTTGAACGANGTCACCGAAGCCTATTTCCGNGGAACGGCTGCTGTGGAGGGTGGAGCCATCGCGGAAGACATCCGGTCCGTCCTGGAGAACCCGGAGAATGAGAGGGCCGCGGGTCGCCTACAGGCGTTTCCACACCTGAATGCTCGACTCAGGACCACGTGCGTGGCCACGCGCCTGAATGGGGGGCACGCGAACAACGCGTTACCCCANACCGCCGGTGCCCTGGTCAATTGCCGCATACTCCCGAACCAAAATCCCGCCGAAGTGCTTCTCACGCTTCGAGNACTNGCGGGCCCAGCAGTGGAGGTTACAGCCGCGGGGCAACCCAANCCCAGTCCGCCATCACCCCTCACACCCGAGGTGTTGCAGCCCATCGAGCGGATCACCGAGGAGATGTGGCCGGGCGTACCGGTCGTCCCGGTCATGAGCGCGTTGGCGACGGATGGGCTCTACCTGCGGCAGGCGGGAATCCCGACGTACGGTGTGTCCGGGGTTTTCGAGGATGTGGACGACGTCCGGGCCCACGGCCAAGACGAGCGTATTCTCATCGAGTCGTTCTACGAAGGCCAGGAGTTCATGTACCGGCTGGTGAAGGCGCTGACCTTCTAGAACCCGAAGAGAGCCGCAACGGCGAAGTTGAGAAATCCGAGGAGCAGGATTGCGCCGGGCCACAACCAGCCGACGACTGGTGATCAGCCCAGACGGGGTCGTCTATCCCCCCGACATGCGATCGAGGAACCGGCGCTCCTCCAGCGAGAGTGCACTCATCCCACTCCGATCGACCCGGGCCAATAGCTCCTCGACTTCGTTCCGGTTGACCTCGTGCATCGACGACAAGTTGATNGAGGCCCAGCGTCTTCGAGCTTCGCGCTCCGATCCCTCCACCGACGGGGTCTGGTTGACCTTGCGCTGGAAATCCCGCAGATCCTTGCCCAAATGCCGGTCGCGCAAACGAAGGTACAAGGCGCCCACCACGAGCCCGCCCAGGTGGGCGAAGTGTGCCGTGCCGTCGGCCGATCCCGAGANCCCGCTGTACAAGCTGACGGCCACGACGAAGGCTGCGAGCCAACGAGCTTGCACNGGCACAATCCCATAGATGTAGATCAACTCCCGTGGCCAATACATGGCGAAGCCGATAATGATGCCGTAAACCGCCGCCGACGCGCCCACGACAGGAGCGCCGAAATTGATGAATGTAAAGGCGGCGCCGCCGAGACCGCTCAGGAAGTAGAGTCCCAGGAATCCTCTCGAACCCAACCGCGCTTCGAGGCGCGGTCCGAAGAAGAAAAGTCCGACCATGTTGAAGAGCAGGTGCATGAAACCCGCGTGCAAAAACATGTACGTGAAGAGCGTCCAAGGTCTGAACGGTATGTCCGGGATGAAGNCCCCGTTGANTCCCAAAACGTCGACCTGGTCGAGCCCCACGACGGCTGGGGGGAACAGAGTCAGGAGGGCGTACAGGAGTGTTCCCGGCTGCACCACCAGGAACACGATCACATTCGTCACCAAAAGCCGCTTCACCCAAGGGGTCATGTGACGCTCATCTCTCCTGCGTAGAGGGGCACTGCTCTCCTGCATGGAGGAGTGCTACCCTTGAAAACGATAAAACCACGATCCCGCTAAACGAAACCCTTCGAGCCATTCACTCCAGCCGTTCGAGGCCGAGGGCACCCGCGGGAAGTGACGTACGTCCCTCCGACACATACCCCTCGATCAGTTTTCCGGTCACCGGACCCAGCGTAAGCCCGAGCATGGCGTGCCCTGTAGCCACAAAGAGCCCGGACTGCCCCGGGACCGGACCCACGTACGGAATCCCGTCCGGAGTACAGGGTCTGAGCCCGCACCATTCCGAGCGGATCACAGCGCCCTGAACACCATGGAGGTAATCCTCCGCCGCGAGGGTCAGTTGTTCCAGGCGTCGCGGTCGCATCTCGTGGTTGACCCCCGAGAACTCGAGGGTTCCGGCCAACCGTGTGAACCCCGCGATGGGCGTGCAAAATACAGACGTCTCGGCAAGAATACACGCAACATCCAGTAGGCGGGCGCTGGCGTCCTTGAGCTCCAGATCCCGGTGGTACCCCTTTCCCGCGCGTACCGGGAGGCGGAGTCCGAATTTTTTCGTCAGGTTCGCGCTGTAGGATCCCGTTGCCAGCACCACCGCCGACGCGTCGAGGATCTTCCCGTCCTCGAGACGCACACCCTTTACGGCGCTCCCGGTACTCAGGACCTCCGAGACGCCGCGCCCAGTTTCGATCCGAACTCCGCGGCGAACCGATCGGTCAGCCAGCTCGAGGACGAACCGATGAGGGTCGCATGTCGCGGCCTCCGGGAAAAAAACACCACCCACGACACTCTCCAGAATGGCGGGCTCGATCTCCCTCAATTCATCTCCGGACATTTCCCGGGGGTGATAGCCGTATTGCCGCATCATGGAAGCGTCATGTGCCGCTTCAACCAGTCCCTCCTTCGTACGGCAGATCTCATAATAGCCACTACGCTCGTAGTTGCAGGCAAGATTCTCGGATGCCACCAAACCGTCGAACAGGTCGAGAGAGGCATGCCCGAGCGGTGCCAACGCCTCCATACTCGCCGCCAGGTGGTGGTCGGTGCAGAACGTTCGGAACGTCCACAGCCACCGGAACAGGCCGGGATCCCATCGAACCGGGATGTAAAGCGGGCTCTTGGGGTTGAGGAGATCCAGGAGAGAGCGTCGGATTCTGCCCGGCTTGTTGAGGGGTGGATGCCCGGGCGCGATTGATCCGGCGTTGCCGAACGAAGCAGCTCCACCGATCTCGCCGCGCTCCACCAGGATCACCTCGGCCGACTGCTTGGCCAAGAAGTAGGCGCAGCACACGCCGATCACGCCACCACCGACCACTACGACGCGACGGTTAGCGATAGGGGCCCCCTGTCGTTGTTAGAGGCGCGCGCGAAGGTAGGTCTGGGATGGTCCATACCACATCCAAGCCATCGACCCCCAACTCGGCAAGGGCAGGGATCACGGCACGTTGCTCGCGTCACACTCGGGAAGCGTTTGCCGGCGAAGAGCGTCTCGCCGCGTCCGCGTGTTTCCGCGGTGCAACGCGGTGAGCGAAGAAAGTACTCACGGCAATCGCTGCTCCATAGACATACTTGTTATGAGAACTCTCATGAATCAAAGGGACGGATACAAATGAAATTCAGACATCTGACCACCACTGCCACGACGATCGCGGAGGGGAGCGCGGCCCCCTCCAGGCCCTCGCCGGGGCTCAATGACCACCCTCCTCTTGGCAGGAGTTGGCCCTTCTTCTAACATTATAGGCGTCCCCCGTCTTCTGACAGGATGCGCGGTGCCGGCGAGTCCTATCACAACGCAGTCACTCGCCTAACCTTGGAGCGCCCTTGACGGCCTCCTTTTCGCGCCCTATAAGTTGCCGGGGTAANGTGCGTACTCGCCGCAACGAGGCAAAAGGGATATAGTTGTAAGGAACTTCTTAAAGAAAGGAAGGGGACGATGCGAAACAGACGTCTGACGATTTTCCCGCTGGCCATGATTTTGATGACCGGGTGCGGTGACNCAACATCAATCAACCCAGAAATGCTTAGCTTCATGGGCACTTGGTCGGTCCAAACGTGGACCGTCACGCAGGTAGCATCTCCCAATACCGTCGTAAACATGTTAGCCGGTACTGCAGGGGACCCCGTCGAGCAAGACGGTGTCGTCGACGCGTGGCGTTTCTTGTACGACGACGGCACCATGTTGTCGGTTTTCAACTATCCCGACACCCTGGCTACGAACCAGCCCGCTACACNTCTNCNCCTCGATTTGGAAAGATGCCTCTCTGTACCCGCTGGAAACGTACTGCGTGTCCGCGGTCGCAGACGTGGAGTTCTGCAAGNCAGCCACGGCCGACGACATAATGATAATCAACGTAGCTGATGCGGTGGCGGGGGTTTGGTCGTTCGTCCACTCCGGTGACGACCTGACGCTTACCGCAGATACTATGACCGACGGTTCAGCCATTATGACGTTCGACTTTGGCTCCGGCACAGCAGAAGCCGCCAAGTGGNNGCAGACCTTGGATCGCGTTGTTGTCGACTACAACCGATGCTCGCTTACGGACTTGTGTGGCCGTCCCCGCTAGGACGATACGCTAGCACGATACGCCAGCACGACATGAAATGAGCGCGGAGGGGGGGGCACCCTCTCCGCGCTCATTTTTGTGTTACCCTCTCTGTGCGACCGACCACGCTTGGTGAACTGAACGCCTGGTGTGTGGCCCTCGCCGCCGACATGGATTCTGCGAGGGAGCCACGGCCGACGAACTCATCCCGACCCGCGAGGCATAAACGAGCTGACGTGGACGTTCGTCAGGGGCGGCGACGAGGACGCCACCTTCGTGATGACCCTGAACCGCATGATTCCCGAGGTCGACCGACCGCCTCTCGTCAACCAGTACGCTCGTTTCACACTCCCCGACGAGCCGATCCCACGCTGGGGGACCTCGCCATAACTACTCGATGACGAAGCGTACGGTGTCGACGACCCAAGGATCCAGAGGAATGTGCGTCCCGTTGCCCACCACGGCGATGACCACGTGCTCTCCGGCATCCAGACCTTCAATTTCGTATTCCAGCTGCCCCTGACCCAGATGGACCTGCCCCGGGAAGGACGGGATCGGTAGGCCGCCCACCGGAAGGTCGCGGTCGATCATCAGATGATGGTGACCCGTACCCGGGTCAGTCGTACCCGCAGGAGCGATAGTCAAGCCAGAGACCTCCAGCGTCACCATCACCGAGCTGCCCTCTTCAAACGGCCCCTCGGCCGGCAGGACGATCTGGACGGAAGCGGAATCGCTGCACGCGACGAGCATAAGCCCCAGGAGGGCCAGTCTAGACGGAATCATTTCACAACTCCTAGCGGTGTGGTCGGGGTCTTCTCTTGAAGCTCGGAAAGGGACAACCTATTCCGGGGGTGTGGCGTAGGGCAACTCGGACCTATTCGGGTGGCCCCGAATTTTGGTCAGTCGAGGCCGGGAAGCCCACGGCGGCCGGCGGCGTCTCATCCCTGACGAGGGTCGTGAGTCGGGGTTCCCATTGGCCCATCATCGCCGTAAACGCGTGGGCGATGGCCCCCCATCGAATTCGGTCCCGGACTTGGCCTCGATGTATGCCAGCACCTTCTTGGACGGCCAGGGGTCGCGATACGGTCGCTTCGTGCGCAAGGCGTCGTAGAGGATTCAAGGCTGGTTTTGACTCGGCGGTTCGAAACAATGCTATTCGATAAACCTTATGCTGCGGATCAGGGCAACGCCACATATTTTACAGGCGCCCATGGAGCTCCGCTGAGGGTCGCATTCAATGTATGAAACGACTCCCAAACGCCTCGGAGTCGTCGGGACCCTCGTTTGGGATACGATCAGATATCGGGATGGTCAGCCCGAGCAGGTGGAAGGGTGGGGCGGGGTGGCGTACGCCTTATCGGCTTTCGAGGCCGCTCTCCCGGATAATTGGGAAATCGTACCGATCGTCAAAGTGGGGTCCGACCTGTCGGAGTCGGCATGGAGATTCCTGCGATCCTTTCCGCGGATCGACGTGGAGACGGGGATTCGGGTCGTCCCTGAGCTGAACAACCGGGTGGAACTCGTCTACACCGGGCCGGAGCGGCGTACCGAGCGCCTGACCGGGGGTGTGCCGCCCTGGTTGTGGGCAGAGCTCGAGCCCCTGGCACGGACGTGCGACGCCCTCTACGTAAACTTCATCTCGGGCTTCGAGATGGAGCTGGATACGGCTCGGTCCCTCCGAAGTGGTTTCGCCGGACCTACCTACGCCGATTTACATTCGCTCTTTCTGGGTGTCGGCAGCAGCGGCCTTCGCGTCCCCCAGGAGTTACCGTCTTGGGGAGCGTGGCTTCGCTGCTTCGACGCAGTGCAGATGAACGCCGAGGAGTTCGAGCTACTCGGGCGAGCGGTGGGAGATCCATGGGCATTGGCCGCGCAGATCGTGGGTCCCGAGCTGAAGCTGATCACCATTACGCTCGGAGCCAACGGGGCCGGGTACGTCGCGGGTGCCGCATTCAACAGTGATCCCTCCCTTTGGCCCGACACCCGGCATCGAGTGGCAACCCCCAGACCCGCACGCAGTGGGATCGCACCCGCCGAGGACTCCGAAGTGATGGGGGATCCCACGGGCTGTGGAGATGTCTGGGGAGCCACGCTCCTCGCCGGGCTCCTACGGGGGGATCAACTGGAGCCGGTGATGGCGCAGGCGAACCGGGTAGCGGCGAAGAACGTGGCGCATCGAGGCGTGAGCGGGCTTCACCGGCACCTCAGGGGCCGACTCTCCACCGAGGAGGACGAATGAATCACTCGGTTGCGCGGTTTCGCTCTTCGCGCCACGATATCCCAACCATGAGAAAAACCATCCTCCTCACGGCCATCGCGCTGGCCATCGTGGTGTTCGATGCCCCGGCCTCCGCGCAGGGCCTCCCCACGGCCACACCCGAGTCCGTGGGGCTCTCGAGCGCACAACTCGACCGCGTGACCGCCGGCCTACAGGCGCACATCGACCAAGGGCACATCGCGGGCGTCGTGGCCGCCGTCGTCCGGGACGGACGGCTGGTCTACATGGAGGCATTGGGACAGGCGGACATCGAAGCCGCTCGCCCGATGCCGGAAGACGCCATCTTCAGGCTCTACTCGATGACCCGCTCGATGACCAGCCTTGCCGCGATGATTCTGTGGGAGGAGGGAGCCTTCCANCTCGACGATCCCATATCGCNGTATTTGCCCCAGTTCGTGGGTCAGAGGGTCTTCGCCGATGCAGGGTCACCTGATATGGATCAAACCCAGTCGCGTGACGGCGATATCACCGTAGAGCACCTCCTGCTCCACACGTCCGGACTAGGAAGCCGAAGCTCCGGAATCTATCGGGCCGAAGGTGTGCGTCTACGCTCTATTTCTGTCGAGCAGATGGTCGACAATGCGGCGCGCACACCCCTGTTCGAGGATCCGGGCACGAATTGGCGGTACGGCATCTCGACCACGATCCTGGGGAGGCTTGTCGAAGTCTGGTCGGGTAAGCCATTGGAAGATTACCTCCAGGAGCGCGTTTTCGGGCCACTCGGCATGACGGACACCGGATTCTGGGTCGAACCCGAGCGGGCCGATCGCCTTGCCACGGTCTACCGTGCGTCCCGCGAGGGTGAACTCCGGCCGTACCAGATGGAGGAGATCCCCTTCACCGAGCAGCCCGTCCTGATTGAGGGCGGAGTCGGCCTGGTGGCCTCCACGATGGACTTCCTCCGCTTCTCTCAGATGTTCCTGAACGGTGGTGAGCTGGACGGAAATCGGGTGCTCCAGCCCGAGACGGTAGCAATGATGACGGTTAATCGTATTCCCGACGCGCTCCTTCCGATCGGCTTCGGCCGCCCGACACTCGGCCAAGGTTGGGGCCTCGGGTTCAGCATCGTCATGGACGCCAGCCAGTACGCCTACCCGGTCAACGACGGCGACTTCTGGTGGGACGGCTCCGCGGGAACACGCTTCTGGATTGACCCGACCGAAAACATGGTCACCATCGTCATGGCGCAGGTCTCGCCGGCCAGCGGCAGGGGCTTCCGCGAGGAGTTCAAGACGGGTGTCGACGAGGCGATTACCGAACGCCGGTAGGTCGCCGACCTTGCACTTTCTTGTTCTCCGCTCCAAGGCCCCGATAGTACTTCTTCTCTCATGCTTGCTGCAGGCGTGTTCGACCGTAGCCGCCCCCTCCACGCCCTCAACCGCCGGGCCCCGTGCGATCGAGTCCGGGGCGATCGACGTCGTCGAGCTCACCGTCCAGGACATCCAGACCGCATATGCGGCCGGAGAGTTTACGGCCGTCGAGGTCACAACGGCTTTCCTCGACCAGATCGACCATTATGAAGACCATTACAACGCCCTGATCTCCATGAACCCGGACGCGCTGGCGATCGCCGCCGCGCTCGACGAAGAGTACGCTTCGACAGGGCCACGCGGTCCGCTCCACGGTGTGCCGGTGGTGATCAAGGACAACCTGGACTACGGAGGCCTCGTAACGACGGCCGGCTTCTCCGGATTCAGTGAAGCGACCGGGGGCGTCGACATGATCCCTCAGGAAGACGCCGTGGCTGTCGCGCGACTCCGAGAGGCCGGTGCCATCGTGCTCGGCAAGACCAACCTGCCCGATTTCGCGGGAGACGGTACCCGTACGCGAAGCTCGGTCGCCGGGGTGACCCTCAACCCCTACGACACAGGCAGAGCCCCAGGAGGATCGAGCGGCGGGACGGCGACGGCCGTCAACGCCAACTTCGCTGTGCTCGGGCTGGGCACCGAAACCGGAGGATCGATCCAGAACCCGGCAGCCGCCCAGGCACTCGTGGGCATCAAGCCCACCTTCGGACTCGTTCCTTTGCACGGTGTCGTTCCGGTTGACGCCACCTACCTCGACGTCGTCGGACCACTCGCCAAGACCGTTTACGACGCAGCGAGCACATTGGACGTCATCGCGGGCCCCACCGCAGAGGATCTCGCCACGTACGCCGCCGTGGACCACATCCCGGAGGAGGGGTACACCGCCCTACTGAACGACTCCGCGCTGGAGGGCAAGCGCTTTGGGCTGGTCGGCGTTGGCTGGCGGGACGATTGGCTCCCACTGGCGCCGGAAACGGAGGCCTTGTATCGGCAAGCGATCGCGACCCTGGCCGACCAGGGCGCTGTGGTCGTAGACGACCCGTTCCTCAACAGCGATTTCGTCGAACTCTATCAAGCGCGGCCTCGTGTGCCTTCGGTAGGGTCCTACAGCATGCTCGTCTATCTGAGAGGTCTTGGGGATCTAGCCCAGTTCCATAGCGTAGACGAGTGGGAGGCGCTGACGGGCGAGGAGTTCCCCGGGCGAGTCGACCGCGCACCGACCCGGCCGAGTGCGACGGAGGAAGGCGACGCCTTCCAGGCCTGGCGGCAGGAGATGCGAGAGTTGTATCGGGCGGTTTTCGAGATCTTTGATCTCGACGGGTTGTTCTTTCCTCAGGCGGGCGCGCCGATCAGGGACCTCGTGGAAGACCTCACACGTCCCGAGTACAGCCCCAACAATCATCCGGAGCTGCCGAGCAACATAGTAAACGCTCTGGGTGTGCCAGTCGTCACGGTGCCCTTCGCCTACTACGACGACGGGACGCCGTTCGTCTTGGCCTTCATCGGAGACACCTGGACCGAAGCAGAGCTGTTGGCCTACGCGTACGACTTCGAGGAAGCGACAAAAGCGCGTATCCCACCGNGTCTGGTGCCAAGACCCACACAGTGATGCCGGGAGGGCCGGCCCCCAGCGTGTCATAAGATTGAACAAGAACCCGTAAGGTAGCTTTGCGATTTCTGTGCGATTGGCCAACGAAGACCGTTCCATCGGTGCNGAACGNGAAGCTGCCGGGACAGNGGAGGANTCGTTGGAGGTGCCAGCCAATACCGCCCTCGGCGTGATCCAGCAGTTTCTTCGAGCCGGCCGTGAAGACGGGCCGAGCGTCGTGCTCAGATTCCTGTCCGCACGGCGCCTCCGCCATCCGCAACACGATACGGTCGTGGTGCTGGTGGAGGCGGTGGTCCGCGGCCGCCAGATTCCTCTGACGGGTGCTGCCTCGGTCAGCGACGGGGTCGAGAGGACCTCAATCCTGGCCATGCTCCAAGCCACCAACGCGTTCGTCGCGAGCAGTCTGGTCTAGTCGCTTCGGCTGATCCGTCCCACCGCGAGTGAAACTACAGGCAGACTAGACGACGATCGGCCCTCCGATCGTTGCACTCGTCGCCCACCCCAGGTATGCTCGGGTCAGCAGCGGCCCGCCGTCTTCGGCTAACGCCGTCAGTTGAACGCCGCTCGTTGGCGTAACGACAACTCGGAGGTATCCGTGAGAGCGATGAGGTCGATCACCATTCTGTCCGTGCTCGCACTTGTGGCGTGCCTGGGTCAGGACGAAGCCGAAGAAGCGGACGGGGAGGCACTGATCGAGGCCGTGGCCTCGGGCGAGACGGCGATGGAGCGAATCCAACTGCAAGTCGGGGAGTTCACGTTCGACGCAACAGCCGCCGGACCTGTAGACGGTGAGTTGGTGTTTATGCTCCACGGTTTTCCCCAAAGCTCATACGAATTTCGGAATCAGATCCCCGCGGTCGCCGAGATGGGCTTCAGGGTCGTGGCGCCTGATCAGCGCGGGTATTCTCCAGGCGCCAGACCGGAGGGTGTGGAGGCTTACGCCGTCGGCAACCTCGTCGCTGACGTGGTCGGAATGGCCGACGCGTTGGGGAAAGAACGCTTTCACGTGGTAGGGCACGACTGGGGTGCGGCCGTGGCGTGGAACGTCGGGCTCACGAACCCCGACCGTGTGATCTCGCTTGTGCCTCTGTCGGTCCCTCACCCCTACGCGTTCAGCGAAGCACTCCGAAGCTCGACAGGTGACCAGGCGGAGCGCTCCGGTTACTTCCAGCTCTTCGCCTCCGACAGTGCCGCGGCGACCTTCCTCGCGAACGACGCCGAGGGTCTGCGCGGNATCTACGCCGCTTGGAGTGGGGGTGGGCTCTCCGACGAAGACGTGCAGGTCTATGTGGATCTTCTGAGCGAGCCGGGAGCGCTACAGGCCGCGCTCAACTGGTACGGCGCCATGAACCTGGGCGCGGGTGGGGCCNCGGTAACCCCGATCGGCATGCCCACGATGTTCGTGTGGAGCACGGAGGACACGGCACTCGGGCGTGAGGGCGCTGAGCTGACCGAGAAGTACGTCGAAGGACCGTATCGCTTCGAGGTNATCGAGGGTGTCAGCCATTGGATCCCGGAGGAAGCCGCCGACCAGTTGAACGCACTGCTCCGGGAGCACTTCGCCGCGAACTGAACCAGCTACACCACACTAGTTCTCGATCGCGAACACCCAGACCACGCCGCCCTGCGGCACGAAATTANTCGTGTCACGCAACCCATCGAGGCGCCGNCCCATCGCTGCGGCGTCCACNCCCCAGCCCGACTGAATCGCGACGTACTGAACTCCATCCACCATGTAGGTGGACGGCACGCCGATGANCCCGGAATTAGTGCGCTGCTGCCACAGGATTTCGCCGGTTCGGGCATCGAACGCCCTGAAGTAGCGGTCGCTCGTACCACCCGCGAAGACGAGTCCCCCTCCGGTCGTGAGCACGGGCCCCCAGTTCTGGGAGTCGAACTCCTGGGTCCACACNCGTTGGCCCGTATTCATGTCCCAGGCCTGTAACTCGCCGATGTGGTCGGCCCCGGGGGCCACACTCATCCCCGTACTGGCGCCGGTGAAGGAGCGCCCCGCCTGGTACTCGACCTCCACTCCCACACTGCTCCCACAGAGGTTCTCGTTGGCCGGGATGTAGAGAAGTCCGGTCGTGGGATTGTAAGCCGCCGGTGGCCAGTCCTTGCCCCCCCAGAGCGACGGGCAGAAATCAGCCGGCTTCCCGGTACCGGGCTTCCGGTCTTCATCGTACGTGGGCCGACCCGTCTCGGGGTCGAGGCTGGTAAAGACGTTCTGGCGCACGAAAGGCTGGGCGTCCACATACCGGATGTTCTCGGCGCTGCGCTCCAGAAGCCACAGGTACCCATTCCGGCCCGGATGAACGAGCCCCGGAATCGTACGCCCGTCTCGCTCCACGTCGATGAGGAGCGGCGTCGAAACCTCATCCCAGTCCCAGGACCCGTTCCAATGGTATTGGTGATGAGTTACCAGTTCGCCGGTTTCGATAGCGAGGGCGATCACCGAGTTGGTGTAGAGGTTGTCCCCCGGGCGCTGGTCTCCGATCCAGGGGCCCGGGTTACCAGTGCCCCAATAGGTGAGACCGAGGTCNGGATCGAAATGCCCNGTGAGCCACACCGCNGCCCCACCCGTACGCCACGCCCCCTCTGGCCACGTGTCGTTTCCCGGCTCGCCCGGTGCAGGCACCGTAAAGGTCCTCCAGACCTCCTCGCCCGTCTCCGTATCGAGCGCCACGACAAAACCNCGGATACCCAACTCCCCGCCGGAGACCCCGACCATGACCTTACCCCGTGCAGCCAGCGGNGCCATGGTCATGTAGTACCCCGCGCTATTGTCTGCCACCGGCGTATCCCACACGACATCGCCGGTACGGGCATCGAGCGCCACCACTCGGGCGTCCAGCGTGGCCATGTACACCTTGTCTCCGAACAACGCCACACCCCGGTTGGTGTCGTGNAACGCGATCCGACCCTGAGGAAGGTTGTGCCGGTAGCGCCACAGCAANTCGCCGGTCTCGGCGTCCAGAGCATACAATAGGTTGCCCGGAGTCGTGATGAACATCACCCCGTCATTGACCACGGGTGGCGACTCGTGGCCTCCTGTAGTGTTTGTCGAGAACGCCCACACTGGTTTGAGATCCCGCACGTTGGACACNTCGATCTCGTCGAGCGGGCTGTATCCCCACCCGTTGTAGGTCCCCCGATAGGAAAGCCAGTTCTCGGGCTCGGGACTCTCCAACCGCTCGTCGGTAACCGGCCGGTAGGACTGGCCAGCCACGGTGGGCGGCGCCAGTGTGATCGCCGCTGCGAAGACCGTCAGACCTGCTGCGGCAANAGTTGCGAACCGATTCATCGTTCACTCCCTACGGGTGTGGGATCACGTCTGGTGGCCACCAGAGTTGCTTCCTCTCGGCCCCGATGCCCGTGGGACCTTCGAACCGAGAACGTAGGACAGGACGCCTGGGACCGCTAATCCTCCCTTCCCTCTTTCCGCCCCGGGATGTGACGTGCCATAATGACCGTTCTCGCACCACCGCTACCTAGGAGCCCGGCCATGATCAAGAATCGAAAATACTCGCTAGCCTCGACACTATGGATCAGCTGCGTCTTGGCAGTGGCCGGAGCTGCCCTCCTCGGCGAAAGAGCGGCTGCCCAGCAGCAGCCCAGCAGGCTGCTCTTCCTCACCCACGCCGGATTGTACAAGCACACCAGCCTCGGGCCCGCCGAACTCGCCGTGACCTCGTGGGGACAGCGCGCGGGATTCGAGGTGACGACACTGCAGGGATACCAACAGGACGCCGAGAGCCTGGATCTCTCGATCATCTCGGCGGATTATCTGGCCCAGTTCGACGGTGTCATGATGATGACCAACGGCAATCTGCCTCTCACTGACTCGCAGAAGAGTGCGCTGATCAATTTCGTGAACGATGGCGGTGGCTTCGTCGGTGTCCACTGCGCGGCTCTGACCCTCTACAACACTCCGGAGTTCGGGGAGATGCTGGGCGGCTATTTCCGCCAAGCGATCCAGCAGAACCACGTCTTCGTTCTCAATGTCGAGGACACGAACCATCCCGCGACGAGAATGCTGGGAGACAGTTGGCCAATCGTCGACGAGCTCTACCTGTACGGCACGGCACCGTGGAGGGCGGACCGACCCGAAGAGAACGTGGACGTGCTCTTCGGCAACCAGATCCCGATCGGATTTTCACGCGATCGCGTACACGTATTACTCAGCATCGATACCGGAAAGACCGACCTGGGGGGGCTCGACGGCGTGCAGGCGGGTGGCGACTACCCCCAGTCTTGGTACCAAGACTTCGGCGAGGGCAGATCGTTCTACACTTCGCTCGGCCACCGGGACGATATCTGGAGCAATGACCCGGTCTTCCGAGCCCATGTCACCGGGGGCATCCGGTGGGCGCTGGGACTGGAGGAAGGTTAACCTCTTACGAATACCGGATGAATTCGAGCAAATTCCCGTCCGGATCGCGGATATAGACGCTCTGACCTACCGCGTCTCCACCGTCACGTCCACCGGCCCGCTCCCCCTCCGCAACGATCTCAGCCTCAGCACGCGCCAACACCTCGGCAAGCGCGGCCTCTGAGCCTTCCCACACCCAACAGAAGTCGCCGCACGGCGGCTGCGCTGCGGCCGCTCGAAGCGTAAACGTCCCGCTCTGCCATAGAGACGGACGGTGGAAGTTGATCTTCTGATCGCCAAAATGAATGGAAACGATTTGCCCGGCCTCACGCACGCCGAACCCGAGCTCTCGATAGAACGACACCATCTCCTCGACGTTCTGGATCGGAATCGCGACGTGATCGAGAGCCACGATCCCCCGCGCCTGGCTCATGGTTGCCGCAACGCGACCAGCGAACGCGCTCGATGCCGAGACCGCAGCGCCCGTGGCGAGCACCTGTTTGATGAAGGAGCGACGGGCGCTGGACTGTCTTGAGATCACGGCCGTTTTCGGACTGCTCATCGTTTCCTCCTGAGCTTCACCTGAGCTTCGCCTGAGTTTCACCTGTGTTTCCCCGTGACTGGTCATGGGTGACAACAGTCCTCTTCCCAACACATTCTGTCCAGTCCTCTTGTCGGGCTTAACACTCGGTGCCCCTTAGGGGTCTGTATTTCACGTTTGTGATGCCTCTAACCGGAGTATCTTATGAAGCACGGCGCCCTTCTTACTGCCCTGCTCACTGCAGCAGTGGTGGCCATGGCACCCGCACCGGCCTCGGCTCAAGACTTGGCCGGAATGTGGGAGCTCTCCCAGGAGACTGGACGCGGCACACGGACCTCGACGCTCTCGCTTACCGTAGATGGCATGACGCTCACCGGAACTGTCACCACCACGCGCGGTCGTCGTGGCGGTGGTGGTGGTGGTGGCCCCCAGGCCGTTGCGATCTCGGACGGGAAGATCGACGGGAGCTCGTTCTCGTTCACGCTCACTCGGACCTTCGGCGACAACACCATCACGCAGACGTACTCGGGTACCATCGATGGTGCGACCCTCACGGGGACCATTGAGGGCGGCGGCCGCGGTGGCGGCGGACAGCCACGGCCGTTCACGGGGAAACGTCCCTCATAAGCAGAGTTCCTGGTCGTAGCAAACGTTCCTGGTCGTTCTAACAGCGCCCCGAGTGGGCGGCGACTCGGACTACGTGTCGAGGTTCTAAGCACAACGGGTTGAATACCCAGAGACCGGAGTGCATGTCGCTGAGGTAGATCAGCCCGTTGTGCAGTTGGGGAGCCCAAGTGCAGGTCCCGCTACCACTCGTGCGGTTCGGTGCCGGATTGGGTCTATCACCTCAGGACATACAGTTCGTTATTGCCTTTCTGCACACGTTGACCGACACCAGCTACGTCAACAATCCCGATCTGTCCAACCCGTTTGGTAATCCATAACACGTAGACAACTCAAACAAGCAGACGACTCAGCCCAAGACCTCCTGGCAACCGCGCTCTACGCCTACTTTCACCGCATCGACAATCTCGTCGACATCCGCTCTGGTGACGATCAAGGGCGGGGCGACGTTGATGGTGTTGTTCAAGCCGGGAACGCTCCTGGTAGTCTTGCCAACTAGCACGCCCTCCTCGGTGATCCTTCGCATGACCGCGTTCATCACGTCCTCGCTCACGGGCGTCCTCGAGGACTTGTCTTCCACGAGCTCCAGGCCGGCAAACAGTCCCTTGCCTCGGACATCCCCGACGTACTCGTAGTCGGACAGCTCCCGAAGGCGGTCGCAGAGGTAATCCCCGACGAGGCGAGCGTTTTCAACGAGGTCTTCCTCCTCGATGATGCGCAGGTTCTCCAGGCCGGCCGCAAACCCGGCGGTGCAGCCACCGTACGTACTGATGTCCCGGAAATAGGCGTACTTGCGACTCGGATCGTGGACGAACTTCTCGAAAATATCGCTTCGAACGGCCGTAGCCGAGATCGGCGCGTAGGCGCTGGCCATGCCCTTGGCCATGGTCACGATGTCCGGCGTGAAGTCATAGTGCTCGAAACCGAACATCGACCCGGTCCGCCCAAAGCCGCAGACGACCTCGTCGATGATCAGAATGACACCGTATCTTCTGCAGATCTCCTGAATGATGGGGTAGTATTCCTCGACCGGGGGAATGACACCGCCACCCGCCGTGATCGGCTCGAGAATGACGGCGCCCACCGTCTCGGGACCCTCCTCCCGGATCACATCCTCCAGGGCACGGGCGCACTCGATGTTACAATCGGGATAGGCTAGGCCAAAGGGACAGCGATAGCACAGGGCGTGGGGGATGCCCACAAATCCGTCCGGGAATGGGCCGTACGCCTCTTCGCGCTCCGGCTGACCTGATGCGGCCAGGCAGGCGATCGTGGTTCCGTGATAGTCACGGTCGCGGTACAGCACCTTGGACTTCGTGTTCTCGTTCAAGTGAGCGATCTGCCGGACCATCTTGAAGGCCTTTTCGTTGGCCTCGGAGCCACTGCCTGCAAAAAAGACATGGTCCAAACCGGGCAGCAGGTCGGTCAGTTTCTCCGCGAACTGGGCCGCCGGAATCGTCCCGGCTACTCCAGCGTAGTAGGGCAACTTCACCAACTGGTCGTATATGACCCTCGCGATGCTCTCGCGCCCATAGCCGACGTTGACGCACCAAACGCCGCCCGAGGCGCCGTCCAGATACTCGTTTCCATCAATGTCCTTGAGCCGAACCCCCTCGCCCTCAACGAAGACCTTCGGATCCTGCGACTCGAAAATCTTGTGCTGAACCATGTGATGCCACAGATGCTTCTTGTCCTTCTCGATGATGTCTCGGGCATCATAATTGGACAGCAAGTCTTTCGTATCGGACATAGGTGTTTCTGCTTCTCTTGTGTCCTGCTTCTATTCCAGACTCAGGTGTGCGTACTTGTCGAGATGGCGGGTCGGCATCTCCAGTGCATCCCGTCGGAAAGGCTCCGCCAGCACCTTTTCTCCGCCCTCGACAACGGCGTTGATCACGCAGGGTTTGCCGGAAGCGATGGCTTCCCGAACCACGTCCTGCACATCCTGGTAGTCCTCGACGGTAAACCCCTTGGCACCCATCGCCTCGGCCACTTTGGCGAAATCAGGATTGTCCGGAAGGTTTACCCCGACGAAGCGGTCGCCGTAAAAGTCGATCTGATTCTTCTTCTCCGCCCCCCATTCGTGGTTGTTGATGACGATGGCGACGACCGGAATGTCCTCCCGGACGGCGGTCATCACTTCGCTCAACCCACTGATACCCCACGCGCCGTCCCCCTGAATCGCGAAGACGGGCGCATCCGGCTTGCCAATCTTGGCCCCCATGGCGCAGCCGTAGGCGAACCCACAGTTGCCCCAGGTCAGGGCAGCGAGGTGCTGTCGGGGCCCGTTGAATCTGAGATACCCGTTGGTGATGGAGCAGGCATTGCCGATGTCCGTGGTCACCAGCGCGTCCTCGGGCAGAGCGCGAGTCAGTTCCCAGAGAAAGCGCCGCGGATGCATCAGCTCGTTCGTAGACGACGACCAGTCTTCGAGCTCCTTGTCCCACGTCTCCTTTTCCCTGGCTACGTCGGCGATGCGCTCTTCGTTTCTCTGCGTGTTCGGCTGGACGTTCTTCAACTCCCGCAGCAACTCCGTCGCGTACTCCTTCACGTCGGCCACGGAAAAGACGTTCGGAATCTTGCTCAAGCCCCATTGCTTCAGGTCTCTGTCCACCTGAATGAGCTTGGCCTCCTCGGGCCAGTAGGTGATCCCGTACTGGGGGAGCAGGCCGAAGATCCCCAGTCTGGTTCCCAAGGCCAACACCACATCCGCTTTGGCGAGGGTCCGCATGGCTGCCTTGGAGCCGCAGTAGCCGATCGGTCCGCAGCCGAGTTCGTGACTGTACGGAAAGGTGTCGTTGTGTAGATATGTGTTGACCACCGGCGCGCTCAGGTACTCCGCCAAGGCCGTGATCTCGTCCAGGGCGTCGCCCTGACTGACGCCCGCCCCCGAGACGATCACTGGATAGTCGGCAGCCTTCAGCAGGCCGATCGCAGCTTCAATATCCCTGTGGGGCGGACGACCCGCCCCCAGAGTCGGAGTGGCAACGATCTCATCTTCGATGTCGCCATAGAAATAGTCCCGGGGAATGTTCAGGTGGGTCGGGCCGAGCTCGGCCTTGGCCCGATAGAAGCAGCGCCTGGCCAGCTCGGCCATACGATCCGGGCGGTTGACCCGCACCTGGTAGACCGTCTGCTTCTCGAACATGGGCATCTGGTCGAGCTCTTGAAAGCCGCCCGTACCGATCCCCTTGGACCCCGTCTCGGGAGTGATGGCCACTACCGGAGAATGCGCCCAGTACGCTGCAGCGATGGCGGAGACAAAATTCGCCGCGCCCGGCCCGTTCTGAGCAATGCAGGCCTGAGGCCTTCCGGTCACCCTGGCCAAACCGTCGGCAGCGTGCGCGGCCGCCTGCTCGTGGGCCACTGGAATGAACCGAATACCAGCGTCTGGGAACAGGTCCAGCGCGTCCATGAACGCCGATCCAACCAAGCCGAACACGTCCTTCACTCCTTCGGCCACGAGTGTCTCGACCAGCGCCTCAGAGGAGGTCATCTTTTTCTTCGCCATCTCTAGCCTCTCAGTTGCCCACGAAAAGACCCGAAATCAATAACGTTCGAGTCTCTCTCGATAAGAAATCATTTCTCTCTTCACCACCGGAGCGAGAAAATACAAGCCCAGAACGTTGGGGATTGCCACCACAAATACCAGGGCATCCGACAGATCTACCAGAGCGCCGAGTTGGACACTGCTGCCAAGGACGATGAAGCTGCAGTAGAACAGTTTGAACCCCATATCGGCGAGCCAATGCTGTCCGGCGAGGTAGGTGAACGCTTTCAAGCCGTAGTAACCCCAGGAAATCATGGTCGAGTAGGCGAATAACACCGCCGCGATGGACAGTGGGACGGGTGACCAGGAAAAGACGCTCTCAAACGCGCTTGTGGTCATTTCGATTCCACTGACACCCGAGGAAGCCATTGCCGGATCGTAGACGGTGGTCACGATAACCAGAGCCGTAAGGGTGCAGATGACCACCGTGTCGATAAATGGCTCCAGCAGGCTGACGAACCCTTCTGTGACAGGTTCGTCCGTGCGCACAGCAGAGTGGGCGATCGCAGCCGAGCCGAGGCCGGCTTCGTTGGAAAATACGGCCCGACGGAAGCCGATGATCATGACTCCGATCAAGCCACCACTGATGCCATCGGCGGTGAAGGCACCCTGCCAGATCTGAACCACGGCGCGGGGCAATTCTGCCGCATTGAACGCCAGAATCGCCAGGGCCAACACTACGTACAACACCGCCATGAAGGGGACGAGCTTTGAGGTGGTTCTGGCGATGCTCTTGATTCCGCCGACGATCACCAGAGCCACAGTAACGGCCATGACAAGACCCAATATCCAGGCCTTGTCGTTGAAGAAGCTGTTGCTGCCTCCAGTCACGTCGATCAGAATGGCGGCGGCCTGATTGGACTGAAACATGTTACCGATACCAAGACAGCCCACCACCATGCTGGCGGCGTAAAATATCCCCAGCCCACGGCCTAACCGTGGCAGTTTTCTCAGCGCCAGTCCGCGCTGCAGATAATACATGGGCCCACCACTGACGGAACCATCACTGTGCGTGCGCCGAAATTTTACTGCGAGTGTGCATTCGGCAAATTTGGTGCTCATGCCAAGCAGGCCAGCGATGATGAGCCACATCGTAGCACCGGGCCCACCCAGGGATATAGCCACAGCCACACCGGCGATATTTCCGATCCCGACTGTACCCGATACCGCCGTGGCCAAAGCTTGAAACGGCGTGACTTCCCCCGGCTGTGACGGATCCGTGTAGCGCCCTCTTACCAGGTCCAGAGCATGTCTGAACCCACGCACATTGATAAAGCCCAGATAGATGGTGAAAAACAGCCCGCCCACGATGAGCCATGCCACAATCAGAGGCAATTCCGCTCCCCCCACGGGTACAGCATAGAAGATGAACTGGGAGATCAGGTCTGCGAGGGGTCGCATCGCCTGGTCAATGGCTTCGTCAACGCTCATGGCTGTACCGGGAAATTCGAGTGGTGGGAGACCTTAGGGTGACCTGCTGCCGACCTCTGTCAGGCGACTTCGAACAACAACGAACGGTAAAGTGCTGACATGGCTGAAGACTAACAAGGCGATAGACGAAGCTCTCGGAGAGGAGGGGGTGCGCGCCAGGCGGATCCTGCTCAGATTCCGGCCGTCCCGGACCAGATGCGCAAATCTACGAGGACGCCGACGCCCAGGACCGTCGACACCGCTTCCACTTGTACTAGGAGATCGAATATGCCAGCCACGCCCGGTACCACACGGATCGGCTTCGTCGGCCTTGGGATCATGGGAGCGCCGATGGCGTTGAACCTGATCGAGGCGGGCTTCTCGCTCAAAGTCTACAACCGCACAGACCGGCCGCGGGTGCAAGAAGTGATCGACGCCGGTGGCGTGCGTGCGGCGACGCCGGCCGAGGCAGCTAGCGGCAGCGACGTGATCATCACCAACGTTACGGACACACCCGACGTGGTGGATGTGATCCTCGGCGAGAACGGTGTGCTGCAGACCGCTCGTGAAGGAACGACGGTCATCGACATGAGCACGATCTCTCCTCGGATCACACGGGACATCGCCGCTGCCCTGAACGAGAAGGGTGTGCACATGCTCGATGCGCCGGTGAGTGGCGGCGACGTGGGCGCGCAGCAGGGTACGCTGTCCATCATGGTCGGCGGTGAGCAGAGTGTGTTCGACGACTGTCTGCCCGTGTTCGAGGCGATGGGCAAGAACATCAACCGAATCGGCGGCAACGGCGCCGGTCAGACGACGAAGGCCTGCAACCAGATCGCGGTGTCAGTAGCGAACCTGGCCATGGCCGAAGCCCTGATGCTGGCCGCGGCCTCCGACCTGGACGTGGGTAAGGTGGTGGATGCCATCAGCGGCGGTGCCGCAGCCTCGTGGAACCTGACGAATCTGGGCCCGCGCATCCTGAAGGGCGACTTCGCCCCGGGATTCATGGTGCGCCTGCAGCAGAAGGACCTCAAACTGGTTCTGGAGGCCGCGAACGACGTCAAGCTCGCATTACCCGGTGTCAGCCTGGCCCACCAGTTCTTCAACATCGTCGAACGACTCGGTTGTGCCGACGAAGGGACGCAAGCCCTCATCAAAGCGTACGAGGTGCAGGCTGGCAAAGAGGCGCGCGCGTAAGACCGGGGGAGTAGGACCAAGGTCCAATGTCGATCCACCGGGTGCCTCGTTACGATTCGGCTTCTCTTGAGAATCCAAGTCCCGACGAAAAGAAAAGACAGACGAAGCGTCTCTTCTGTGCCCTCGCCAGATGCAATCGTCTTTTCGTGACCTCAAAAGCAAAACCCCACAGGGCGATAAAACCTTGCGGGATCAGATCTTCCAACTACTGGGGCGGGTGGGTTCGAACCACCAACCTCCTGGTTAACAGCCAGGCGCTCTGCCGGTTGAGCTACGCCCCATCCCCCATCAACGCTGCGAATCCCTCAGGGGTCCGTAGAGTCGAACCTACCGATGAAGCACGTCGGGAAGGATCCTACGGAGGGGTCCCCACCGAGGGAGACCAGACCACCACGTCAAATTCGCTGATTACATTAAGTACACACCCGTAAAAATGGAAGCAGAGCCGCCCGGGTCGGGGTGTTGCACTCGCACACGGTCGTGGACACCTTCGTGGGTTCGAAGCCCTCTACGGCCTTCTCAGAAGGCCCGGTGGCTCACGCCGGAGAGTCGATGAACCGCACTGCAGAAAAAACGACCCAAGGGCCCTTGGGGACTCCACGGCCTTGAATCCACCCAAGGCCTCCTCCGGCATCATCATTTTCGCTCTCTGGCTGCTGGTCTTCTCCGCCAGTAGCCAGATCATGATCATCACGCCGATCCTACCACTAATCGGCCAGGAGTTGGGTATCGGCGAGTCCCGCCTGGGGACGCTCGTTTCGGCCTACGCGATCATGGTCGGGGTCTTCGCGATCGTCGCGGGTCCCGTCTCGGACAAGATCGGGCGCCGTCGGATTCTGCTCCTCGGCACCGCCGTCATGACGGTGTCCCTCCTGATGCACTATTTCGTAGAAGGGTACTTCTCCTTTCTTGCCGCCCGGCTGTTTACCGGCTGCGCCGGTGGAATTCTCAGCGGTTCGGCGGTCTCCTACATCGGAGACTTCTTCCCGTATCACCGCCGTGGATGGGCCACGGGATGGGTAATGAGTGGCATGGCCTTCGGCCAGATTGCCGGCATCCCGATTGGCATTGTCATGGCTGGAACGTACGGGTTCAAGGTGCCGTTTTATCTGTTCGCGGTCGCGATGGGAGCGACCTTCCTCCTGATCTGGTTCCGGGTTCCTCAGCCGGACGTCCAGCGCGCCGAGGGCCCCCTCACGGTTGCCAGCGCAGTGCGGAACTATCGAGCGATGCTTGCGAAAAGCGAGATCGCCGCGGCAGCGACGGCCTACTTCACGATGTTTGTCGGCGTCTCGTTGTTCGTGGTCTACCTGCCCTATTGGTTGGAACAATCCTTGGGGCTGAGCTCCAATGCGATCGCCGGCCTGTTCGTCGTCGGGGGAATCGCGAACGTCCTCACGGGCCCGCAAGCCGGGAAGCTGTCCGACCGAATCGGCCGGAAACGGATCATCATCATGTCGAGCGTCGGCCTCTCTCTCGTGATGCTCTTGACGAGCGTACTGGTCCGTGAGTTCTGGGCCGCTTATATCCTCTATTTCGTTCTCATGGTACTCGTGGCGGCGCGCCTCAGTCCCTTCTCGGCGCTGTTGACGGCACTCGTGAGCGGTGAACGCCGAGGCTCACTGATGAGCATGACCATCGCGTTGGGGCAGATCGGCTTCGCAGTAGGTGCTGCCGCGGCTGGGCCCATGTACAGCCGTTTCGGATTCGCAAGCAACACCGTCCTGGGGGCGGTCGCCGTGTTGATCATGGCAGGGATCATCGCGTACCTCGTGCCCGAACCGGAGTCTCAGGACGATGTATCCGTAGTTCCTGAAACTGTTCTCTGAGTGTAGCCGCCCCAGTGCCCGACCCATTAGTATGGGAGGCGCTAATTCCCCATGCACTGGAGAGCGACGTTGGCCGGATCGCCGAGGTTTGAATTCGAGCGAAACCTCATGGAAGTCCAGGAGCAGATCGATGCGCTCGTGGCTTCGGCCGAGCGCAGCGGCTTCGACGTTTCCGAGGATCTCAAGGAGCTCCGAAAGAAATTGGATGCCTTGAAAGAGTCTACGTACCAGAATCTCACTCCCATGGAGCAGGTTCAGGTGGCGCGCCACCCGGAACGCCCCTACACGCTCGATTACATCGAGCGGATTTTCACGAACTGGATGGAGTTGCACGGAGATAGAGCCTTCCGGGACGACGAGGCGATCGTCGGGGGATGGGCGGCGCTCGGAGGCACCCCGGTCATGGTGATAGGCCACCAGAAGGGTCGTACCATCAAGGAGAACCTGCGCCGGAACTTCGGAATGGCGCATCCGGAAGGCTACCGGAAAGCCTTGAGGCTCATGCGACAGGCAGAAAAATTCGGGCGGGCGGTGGTCACCTTCATCGATACTCCAGGCGCCTACCCCGGACTCGGCTCGGAGGAGCGGGGGATCGCTGAGGCCATTGCGACGAACTTACGGGAAATGGCGCGGCTGAAGGTCCCGCTCGTGTCGGTGATCATCGGAGAAGGCGGCTCCGGCGGGGCACTCGGTATCGGTGTAACCGATCGCATACTCATGCTGGAGCACTCCGTATACTCGGTGATATCACCCGAGGGCTGCGCCGCGATCCTTTGGCACTCTCGCGATTTCAAGGCAGAGGCGGCAGCGGCGCTCAAGATAACTTCCAAGGATCTGGTCACGTTGGGCGTGGCCGATGAGATCATTCCCGAGCCATCGGGGGGAGCACACTCGGATTGGGACGCCGCGGCGGCTTCTGTGAAGAAGGCCCTCGAGCGCAATCTCAGCGAACTGAGCAAAATCAAGACAGACCGACTGCGGAAGACGCGCTGGGCGAAGTACGCGGCGATGGGGGCGTGGGGTGAGCCCACGCCCAAGACTCCCCCCACCAACTGAGCACGGTTCAGTTCAATGGCCGATTTCGCCGAGGTTAGCTTCAAGGGTACCCGCAAGGGCTATTTCGCATACGAAGCCCTCGATCTCGCTCCCGGGGCCCCCGTCATCGTCGAAGCGAGCCGGGGCGAGGATCTCGGTGAGATCACGGCGCTGGGATCGATCGCGGAGCGCAAGTGTGAGACGTCAGGGGGATGCGCCACCCCGCTGCCCGAAAGGCGCGTTCTCCGTGTGGCCCGGCAGACCGAACGTGTCGGGATGGAGAAACTTCGGGCGGATGAGACCCGCGTCCGGACAGAGACGCGTAAGCTCGTCGAGCGCCACAAGCTGAACATGAAGATTACGGAAGCCGAGTGGCAGTTCGACAAGAACAAGTTGATCATCTACTTCACGGCGGACCGTCGAGTCGACTTCCGAAAACTGGTTCGCTCTCTCGCGCGTATGTTCCGGACCCGCATCGAGCTGAAGCAAATCGGGGTCCGCGACGAAGCGGCGCTTCTCGGCGGGGTCGGGCGTTGCGGCCGCGAGCTCTGTTCTTCGGTTTGGCTACCGGCGTTGAAACCCGTGAGCCTGCAGCTGGCCAAAGACCAGAAGCTGTCACTCAATCCGGCTCAAATATCGGGGTGCTGTGGGCGCCTCATGTGTTGCCTCATGTACGAGCACAAGACCTACGTGGAGGCACGCCGCCGATTCCCTAGGGAGGGCAAGATCCTTCGTACGTCTTTGGGAGAAGAGAAGGTGGTCAGCGTCGAAATCTTGCAGGAGACCGTCACACTTCGTTCCGCTGAGGGGGAGCGCCGCACCGTATCCCTCGAAGAGCTCAAGAGCGAGGTCTCTGCGACGCCCCCAACTACCCCTACATGAACCGTAGATATCTCACGACCCCGATCTACTACGCTACGGGCGATCCCCATCTTGGGCACGCCTACACAACCGTGCTCGCCGACACGCTGGCCCGGTACTATCGGCAGACCGGCGCCGAGGTCCGCTTTCTGACGGGGACCGACGAGCACGGCCAAAAGATGCAGGAGGCCGCGGCCAAGCGGGACATGACTCCGATCGAACTCGCCGATCAGATGGCGGAGTCCTTCGAGGCGGCCTGGAAAGACCTGAACATCTCGTTCGATCGCTTCATTCGGACGTCCGAGCCGGAGCACATCGGTGTCGTCAGCACGGTTCTCGAGCGGCTCTGGGCCAAGGGACAGATCTACGACGACGTGTACAGCGGCTGGTACTGCGTCCAGGAAGAACGATACTGGACGGAGAGGGAGGTTGGGGCTGAGCACCTCTGCCCGGACTGCAAACGCCCCGTCGAGTTCGTGGAAGAGAAGAACTACTTCTTCCGCATGAGTGACTATCAGGAGCGCCTGATCCAGCACATCGAGGACCACCCCGAATGGATCGTTCCCGGGACACGCCGCAACGAGATTCTCGGGTTCCTCAAACAACCGTTGCAGGACCTCTCGATCTCCCGGCCTAAATCACGTCTTGCGTGGGGTGTAACACTCCCGTTCGATCCCGATCACGTCTGCTACGTGTGGGTGGACGCGCTCATCAACTACGTCACCGCCTCGGGTCTCCTGGACCCCGATTCTGGCCCCGACCAGCCGGGTTTTACGGATCAGGGGAATTCCTGGTGGCCCGCAAGCCTGCACATCATGGGCAAGGACATCATCACCACACACGCGGTCTACTGGCCGACGCTGCTCATGGCCGCCGACCTTCCCCTTCCGAAGCAGATTCTTGCGCACGGCTGGTGGATCATGGAAGATAAAAAGATGGCCAAGTCTGTGGGCAACGTCGTGGACCCGTTGGCGCTACGTGAGGACTATGGTACCGACGGCGTCCGCTGGTACCTGCTCCGCGACATGCCCACGGGCTCTGACGCCTCGTATACGCCCGAACGTTTTCATGCACGCTACGACGAGCTCGCCAACGTTCTCGGCAACCTCGCCAGCCGTGCCATCTCCATGATCGTCAAATACCGGAACGGGATCATCCCGGAGGCGGCGGGTGACGGCTTGGAGGCTGACATCGCATCGACCTTGAGTGCGGTGACCGGGCACATGGATGCACTACGGGTCCATGACGCCATGGCCACGTCCATGGACCTGGCCCGGACGGCCAACGGCTACGTCGACCGCCGCGAGCCCTGGTCACAAGCCAAGGACCCGTCCGGCGCGGAGGATCTCGACGAGACCCTCGCATCGCTCGCCCGGGTGCTTGCCGTCCTGACCGCCCTGTTCTTGCCCGTGACGCCGCAAAAAATGACGGACCTCGCGGGCCGGTTGGGCTTGAAGTCGGTGCCGACTCTCGACCAAGCCCGCTCCATATCACTCGGGGGTCTCAGGGTCGAGAAGGGCGCACCTCTCTTCCCTCGAATGGACCGATAGGAGATGGTGCGTCGGGTGCGCTTGACACTCTCCGACGGCCCCGAATATCTTCCCGTCTGCACCAGCAATACGTAATGACTGGTTTGAGACGATTCGCCCTTGATGGACCCACATTTCGGCCCGCAATCAGAACGAGCCCGATCATGACGAATCAACGTTGGACCCTCCTTTTATGACCAGTGAACGCTGGACCTTTGTTTGTGTGTCCGAGGCTGAGCGCCCCGTGCGGCAGTTCAGCGTATCTGTTGGTGCGCTGCCCTACGTGCCCTCCTTGGTAGCCGCCGTCGTCACTGTCCTAGCCGCGCTGATCATGATCGTTGCTATTGACGGGTTGTCCCGTGTCGAGGTCCTCAAGCTCCGTGGTGAAAAGGTCGTGATCTCGCAGGAGGTCGAGTCGATACGCGCTCGGGTTGCCCAGATGGAAGGGTCGATCGATGAGTTCATCGAGACAGACGAGAGGTTTCGTCTCATAGCAGGTCTCAATCCCATCGACGCCGAAATATTCGAGGTGGGTGTTGGGGGACCGGGCATAGAGACGCCCGAATCCACGCCAATGTGGGAGACGGATCCGCTGACCGCCGAAGTCCTCTTCGCCACCTCCTACGACCTCTCGGCGCTGGAGCGGCGGACGTCCTTGCTCTCCGAGAGCATGGCGGCAGCCCTGGAGAGCCTTGTGGCGAACTACGCTCTTCTCGAAGCAACTCCCTCCATCGTGCCCACCGCCGGGCAGGGCATCGAGATGGTCAGCAGCACGTTCAGCGAAGCCCGGTTACATCCCATCTCCAACGAAGAACTCCCGCATATCGGTTTGGATTTCAGTGCGGTGACCGGCACACCGATTCTTGCGGCCGCGAAGGGAGTCGTTTCATATGCGGGCTGGAAATCAGGGTATGGGAATACGGTCGAAGTCGATCACGGGTTCGGAATCATGACCCGCTATGCACATTCCGACAGGAACCTTGTCGAACCGGGACAGGTGGTTGCACGGGGTGAGATTCTTGCCCAGGTCGGTAGCACCGGTAGAGCAACAGCAAGCCATGTCCATTACGAAGTTTGGAAGGATGGCGTGGCCGAAGATCCCCGTGACTATATTCTGAACGGAGTGATTCCCTAGTGTGGATCTCCGCCGCCACTTGGTACATTGGCCCAGACTTTTCGGAACACAACGGAGTTGGACATGACGCGTAGCAACTTTCTGCCGGTCATTCTTGGAGCGGTTCTTCTCTCTGCCTGCGGTCCCACCCAGGTGGTGGTTACCGCTGAGATCGCCCAGGATGACCAGAGCCAGGACGCCGAGCCCAGGGCTTTAGGCGACCTCGAGATTCGTCTGTTCCCGTACGATCGGGACGCCATTTTCGATTCGCTGACTGCAACGGCCGCGAGGCCCGAACCGCCGATCCCGGACTCGGTACTCACCGCGCAGAATCAGGTTGCCGAATCACAGCAGGCCTGGCGCGACGCCGAGGCCCGCTGGAACACCCTTCGAGACACACTTCGTACCCTGAGTGACGAGCTCGACCAGATGAACCGTCAACAGGGGCAATACCGCGTTCTCTACAATGAATTTCAGGACATGGAGGACGAGTACGCCGACGTGGAGGACGAGCGCGATGCCGCGTTCGAAGCTTTCACGTCCCTCCAGGGAGCTTCTCTCGCGGCCGCTCAAGAGATCCGTCTGCTCCGTGAGAGTTGGGCGGACGAGGCGTACGCCGAGGTGGGCGTGGCCATGACCGCTCACGAACGGGCAAGCGGACTCCAGGTGCTTGCCGACACGACGGACGCCAATGGTATCACCGAGTTCGAAGCCGACGCCGGAGATTATTGGGTAACGGCCCGGTATGAACTCCCCTACACGGAGCTGTACTGGAACATCTCCATAACGGTGGTCCGCGGCGAACCCTTGCAGGTTCGACTCATGCGAGACAACGCCTCCTCGCGCCCGAAACTATAAGCGTCGCCCGAAGCCATAAGCATCCACCCTCTGCCCCTCACGAATCCGACGCTTCAGGTCGACGGGAAGGGGGTTGCCTGGATCACCTTCGACGACCCTGAGCGCAAAGTAAATGTGCTCAGCGAACAGGTGCTTACGCGATTGGGGGAGCTTCTGGGGGAGGTGCGGGATCTGGCCTCCCGAGCAGAGGTGCGCGTGGCCGTGTTGTGGAGCGCAAAGAGCGGGTTCATCGCGGGGGCGGACGTCACTGCTATCGAAGCCGTCGAGGATCCGGTGGAGGGAGCAGAGGGTTCGCGTTTCGGACAGCGCATCCTCGGATCCCTGAACTCCCTGGGCGTCCCGGCCGTCGCGGCCATACATGGCATCTGCTTGGGCGGCGGCGTGGAGATGTCGCTTGCCTGCGATCATCGTATCGCTTCCGATTCCCCCTCCACCAAGATGGGTCTACCGGAGGTACTTCTCGGAATCCTGCCGGCATGGGGAGGAACGACCCGGCTTCCACGATTGGTCGGGGTCCAGGCATCCCTGGACTTGTTGCTCAGTGGGCGTCAGGTGTCGTCTTCGACGGCGCGGCGCATAGGACTTGTCGACGAGGTGGTGCCGGCTGACCTCTTTCGAGAGAAGGTCGCCGCCTTCGCGACTGCTGTCGGAAAATCGGGCAGGAAACGAGGTGCCCGGCGCTCTCTCTTGAGGCGCCTCATGGACGGCACCCTCCCGGGCCGACGGTTGATCCTGTTCATGGCAAAGAAGAAAGTCATGGCCCAGACGGGGGGCCACTACCCGGCGCCTCTGAAGATCCTCGAAGTCGTACGCCGGAGCGCCAGCAAGTCCCTCGAGAAGGCTCTCGAAATCGAAGCCAAGGCGGCCGGAGAGCTCGTCACGTCATCGGTCTGCAAGAATCTGATCCACGTCTTCCATCTCCGAGAGGAAGCACGCAAGGGGACCGGAGTCGATGACGAGACTGTCGAGTCCGGACGCGTAGAGTACCTCGCAGTGCTGGGAGCCGGGGTGATGGGAGGTGGGATCGGGCAACTCGCCGCCTACCGAGGTGTGCACGTCCGCATGAAGGACATTCGCCATGATGCTGTCGCGAGCGGCCTTGAGCACGCTCGCAAGCTCTTCACCGGCCTGGTCAAGCGGAGAAAGCTTCGGCGCCGCGAGGCGGATCAACGGATGACGCTCATCTCCGGCAGTCTCGGATACGAGGGATTTATGCGGCAGGACCTGGTCGTCGAAGCCGTCGTGGAAAAGATGGACATCAAGCGGATCGTATTGAGAGAGACCGAAGACGCCGTTCGCAGGGACTGTGTTTTGGCCACGAATACATCTTCCCTGTCCGTGAACGAGATGGCGTCTGCCTTGGCACGGCCCGAGAATTTCGTCGGTATGCATTTCTTCAACCCGGTCCATCGAATGCCCTTGGTTGAAGTCGTGCGCGGGACCCGGAGCAGTGACCACGCAGTAGCCACCACCTATGGACTCGTCCTCAAACTCGGCAAAGTACCGGTTGTGACCAACGACGGCCCGGGCTTCTTGGTGAATCGCATTCTGGGCCCCTACATGAACGAAGCGGGTTTTATCCTCACGGATGGAGCCAGTGTAGAAGCCATCGACGACGCCGCGAAGAACTTCGGAATGCCCATGGGCCCGCTCCGGCTCGTAGACGAGGTCGGCATCGACATCAGCCGGCACGCAGGGCAATCGCTGCACGAGGCCCTCGGCGACCGCTTGTCTCCGTCTCCGCCACTGGTGGCGCTGGCCGAAAGTGGGCGCTTGGGGAAGAAGGGAGGGATTGGCTTCTACCGGTACGAATCAGGCAAAGAGAAGGGGCCCGACCCGGAGATCTACGCCGTTCTTTCTCAGACGGTGCCGCCAGTTCGTGTGGATCTCGAAGAGCGCGAGATCCGTGGCCGCCTCGTGCTGGCTATGGTGAATGAGGCCGCTCGAACTCTGGAGGCGGGCATCGTCGAACGCGCCAGTGACGTGGACCTCGCAATGATCATGGGGACCGGCTTTCCCCCCTTTCGTGGCGGCCTCCTTCGGTTCGCCGACACCATTCACGCGCGGACCATCTTGAGCCGCCTCAACGAATTCGAGGAGCGATACGGCGACCGTTTCGCTCCGGCCGATCTCATTCGCCGTCTCGCGCGGGAAAACCGTGGGTTCTATGAAGCTTTCGCAGGCTGAGGTCTGGGGTGTGATTCCCTGTTCCGGTAGTTCCACCAGGATGGGCACCTCCAAGGCAATGCTCGACGTCGAAGGGCGAACGTTCCTCGAGCGGGTGATCCACGCGCACCGGGCTGGTGGCTGCAGTCGGGTGCTGGTCGCACTTCCCACACAGGACGGACCTGTGGCCGCCATGGCGGAAGAGGCAGGCGCCGAGGTTGTGCTGAACCCATCGCCCGAGGACGGTCCCATCGGGTCGTTACGCGCCTCACTCCGGGTCCTCGATGATGCGGTCGAGGGAGTCTGTTTCTGCCCCGTCGACCATCCCTTGATTCACGAAGACACGGTGCAGAATCTCATCGACGTGTTTCAACGCAGCCAGGCACCGCTTGTCGTCCCCACTTTTAATGGTGAGCGCGGTCATCCCGTCCTCTTCGGCAGGGTGCTGTTCGATGAACTCCTGAATGACGCACTCCCGGAAGGCGCCCGCACCGTGGTGCACCGACACCGCGAGGACATCGCATCGGTCCCGGTCGACGACAAAGGCACTGTCACCGACATCGACGACATGGAGGCGTATCGCCGGCACTGTCCCGACGAGTACCGCCTGCATCACCAAGGCCTATGACAGACCCCGGGAACAAGCCGCTCACGGCAGTGGAGGCAACGGCAGAGGTGCTCGACGCCCAGGAGGCCCGCCATCCGATGGCCCTCGTCGTTGGTGTGTCTGGCTCTCCCGAGCTCGTGGGCGCGCGGGTGGTCGTCCGTCAGGCGAAGGGCGGGGCCAAAAGCCTCGTGGGTTCGTTCGGTGATGCTGTACTCGACGACGGAGCGCTAGCGCTCGGCACACAAAGACTCGAAGAGCACAGAGCCTCGACGAAGGGTCTCTACGAGTTGAAATCCGCCTCCGGATCCACGGTCCAGGTATACGTGGAGGTGCATTACCCCCAGCCGGACCTGGTCATCGTCGGTGCCGGCCATATCGCACAGCCCCTGTGCTCCATGGGCGCCTTGATGGGCTTTCGTGTCATCGTGGTGGACGATCGGCCCGACTTCGCCACCCGAGAGCGGTTCCCGGAAGCCGAGCGCATCGTTCGGGTCGACTTCATGGATCCGTTCGCCGACATCCCCATTCACTCGACGAGTCACATCGTGCTGGTCACCCGGGGCCACAAGTACGATTTCGAGTGCCTACGCCACTTGCTGAAAACCGAAGTGGAGCCACCTTACGTGGGCATGATCGGAAGCCGGCGGCGGATTCGGGCGGCCTTTTCTCAGCTCCAAGGCGAAGGAATGCCCAAGGATCGGCTCTCCCGGGTACGTGCCCCGGTCGGACTGGACATAGGGGCCGAGACGCCAGTGGAAATCGCCGTTGCGGTCGCAGCGGAGATCGTCCTGCAGTGGAGAGGCGGCACCGGCGTGCCCATGGCGGAACAAGAACGTATTTTGGAACGATTCTTCAAGGAAAGTGAGCTTTGATTGAATAGCCACAACGATTACGACCTCTATCAAGCGATCGCCGAAAAAGTTCGCGAGGGCCGCACCATAGCTATGGCGACGATCGTGTCCGCCAAGGGTTCGGTGCCCAGAGGCGTGGGCGCCAAAATGCTCGTTGACCCCGGAGAGGACCTGGTGGGCACAGTGGGTGGGGGGTGCGGCGAGGGTGAGGTGATCGAGGCCGCGCTCGAGGTGATCAAGACCGGAGAGCCCCAGTTGGTCCGGGTCGACCTGACCGAGGATCTACTGTCTCTGAGCCCGGCCGTGTGCGGGGGCACGATGGAGATTTTCGTGGAGGCCGTCAGCGAGTCACGGACGAGTCACGGACAAGTCACGGACAAGTGAAAGAAGGGCGTCCACCGCTCGTCCAGATTCACTACCTCCGACCGCCCAATCAGGAGAAGGTCTACACGCAGTACCTGATCCATGACGGAGAGAGCGTAAAGGTCACCTACGCTCACGACCTGAACTTCGAATCACCAATACGGATCGCGGGGGTGGTGGTACTGGAGACCGGCTCCGAAGTGATCTGGTTCACCTTCCCAGGCGCCTGGCACGATATCGGAGTTTTCCATCGTGCCGACGGATCCTACTCGGGTACCTACGCGAATATTCTGACCCCGTGCGTCTTCGAGGAAGGCAGCGTCTGGCGGACCACCGATCTGTTTCTCGATCTCTGGATCGATCCGACCGGGGACGTCCAGATACTGGACGAAGACGAACTGGAAGAAGCGGAGGCGAAGGCGTGGGTCGATCCCGATACCGCGCGGCGAGCCCGTCAGGAGGCCACGACGTTGTCAGCACAGGCAGCAGCCGGGCTCTGGCCCCCTGAGGTGGTCAGAAAATGGACTCTCGCCCGTGCCCGGGAGTTGGCCGAGGCTGCTTTCTAGGTGCTCTCGTTGGTCGACTCGGCCGCGTTGGTCAACTCGGCAGAACAGACGCGCGAGACGTCCACGTGCAGCCGTTTGAGCACCGTCGGGTCTTCCATGAGACAGTCGATCAGGCGGTCATAACCCGCCATCGCCCCGGCCGGTATTTGGACCTCCTCATGGTGGAACGATCCGTCGTCTGCAAAGAGAAGCCGGACGGTGGCGAGCTCGTCGCTCAATTCGCGGCTCCCTCTTCCTCCCCGACCATGCGATCGACCACGCTCTTGATAGCCTCGAATTCATTCCAACGAGACACCCGAACACTCCCGCCATCGCCCTTGCTCACGAAGATCGTCGGCGTGCCGGTCACGCCCAACTCGGTGCCCAGGCGTATGTTGGCGCTGATGACGTCGGCATGGCGGTCGCTGTCGAGACAGTCGGCGAAGTCCTCTACGTTGAGACCGATCGCGGACGCATAGTCCTCGAAGGCACGCGCCGGGGGGCTTGGGCTAGGGCTCCACGTCGCCTGGTGCGCAAAGAGCTGATCGTGGTAAGGCCAGAAGTACTCCTCACCCTGATCGAGTGCGCAACGCGCCGCCCGAGCCGCAAAAAACGCATGCGGGTGTCCCGCCAACGGGAAGTCGTGGAACTCGAATCGGGCGATTCCCCCCTCGACGTACGCCAAATCGATCTGGGGCTTCACGAACGTGGCGAACTGTTGGCAGGCCGGACACTGAAAGTCCCCGAACTCCAGGATCGTGATCGGCGCGTCGGGATCCCCACGCTCAACGCCCGTCGCCAACTGGACCAGCGCCCCCATGTCCTCACCGATCTGCGGGATCGCGACCGGTCCCGTCGCGGCACCGCCCGTGCCGCCCCCGCGGGACGACCACCAAAGGGCGCCAACTGCGATCACAGCAGTCACACCCAAAACCCCATAGAACGCCTTGAGATCTCCGCCTTTCTTCTTAGTCACCATTCACTCCATTGCTCGATGTACGGCCAGGGCATGCCCCCCCTGGGTGTAACCTGCCGCGCAGGTTCCAGTAAGATGCTCCCCAAGCCACCCCGCTGCAATCGCGGGCCGGACCAACAGGACCAAGGACCCGCCGCCGCCCCGTCTTGATCAGGGCATGAGGACTTCGATCACCGAGGCTACATCGGAAAAATCGTCCAGAACCGTGTCGGCTCCGGTCGTCTCCAGTTGCTCCCGCCCGAAGTTCCCGGTCGCCACGGCGACCGTTCTGGTGCCCGCGTGTTTTCCGCACTCCACGTCCCGCGGTGTGTCACCGACGATGACGGCCGACTCCGGAGGAAAGCCCACGCCCCAGGCTTCGAACGCCCTCTCGAGCGCGATGGCCGGCAGATGTTCACGAACCTCGTGGTCGGATCCGTATCCGCCAACTTCGAAGCATTCGGCGAGGCCGACAGATCCGAGCTTCACCTGGGCCCCTCGGACGATGTTGCCAGTGACCAGTCCCAACGCCACCTCTGGTTCGGAATCAAGCGCCTCGATCAAGCCTGCGACGCCCGGGAGCAGCCGCATCGGATTTGTGCTGATACGCGACTCAAGCTCGCCGATGTACCGGTCCCAAAGCCCGGCGAGGCCAGCGTCGATGACCGTGTCCTCCAGCCCAGCGGCCGCAAGTAGATCCCGAACGATCTGCGGATCGGTCTTCCCGGAGAAGTCGTAGGAATCCATCGCCCCGACGGTACCGAACGTCTCCAGCATCGCCGCGTGGAAGGAAACCTTGGCCGGCCCCCCCCTCACAAGCGTACCGTCGATATCGAAAAGGACGAGTGTGTGCATCGATCAAAGATCCATGAGGACGGCTGGGTCGACGTTCCCGCCGCTCACGACCGCGACCACACTTCGACCCTCCGTCTCGACCTGGCCGGACCGCAGTGCGGCCGTGGTTGCGGCTCCCGACAACTCGACCACCAACCTCTGCCGCTTGAACAGAAACGCTGACGCGCTCCTGATCGCGTCGTCGTCCACGAGCACGACGTCATCCACAAGCTCACACACGTGTTTGAACGCCAAGTCCCCGGTCCGCACCGGCATGAGGCCATCGGCGACAGACTCGGTCCGATCGAGCGTGACCGGCTCGCCAGCCTCGAGCGCCGCCTTCATGGACGCA
>PAUA01000015.1 GCA_002712565.1 Gemmatimonadota bacterium
GGTTCCCGTTCGCCGCCCCGCGGAGGTCCGCAACCAGGTCCGCCACGTCCAGAAGCGTTGGCTGGAGCTCGGTCGGCAGCTCGTCCGAGATCACGAGCTTCAGCGTCACGATGTCGTCGAGCTCCCCCAGAATTTCTCGGGTGCCGTCGGAGAGCGTGTAGAGGCCTTCCTGAGTGAGATCAAGTCGACCCCGGATATTCCCACCGAGAAGGTTGAGCACGACCACCGTCGCGACCAACGCCGCCGTTCCCGTGCGAAGCCGCCGGTGGGCGCTCCGTTCGGCGCTCAGCCGCTCGCGGCTCATGATGCCGACTGCCATGAACAGGAAGAGTGCAGCTGTCGACACGAAGTAGAGCACGTCTCTGAGGTCCACAACACCGCGGGCCACGTTCTCGAAGTGCCCCAATACGGAGAGATTCGACACGCCGACACCCAGAGACGGCGGAAGTCCGATGAGTACGACGGGTGTGCCGATGATCACGAGGGCGAACGAGGCGGAGACCGCCAAAATGAAGGCCGTGATCTGATTCCGTGTCAGACTCGACGCCCAAAGGCCGATGGCGACACCTTGGGCGGCGAGCAGTCCCCCACCGATGTACTCCGCCATCATGATTCCACCGTCCGCCTCCGACACTATGAGCAGGCCGAAAGCGGTGGGGAGTGTACCGGCGAGGGCGGCGAGCACGAGGAGCCAATTGCCGAGGAACTTGCCAATGATCACTTCGGTTTCGCGAAGCGGATGGGAGAGCAGCCACTCCAGCGTGCCGCTCCGCCGCTCCTCGGCGAGCGAGCGCATCGTCAGCGCCGGGATGAAGATTGCGAAAAGCCACGGCAGCAGATCGAAGAAGGGCCGGAGCGTGGCGATTCCGGCTGCGTAGATGGTGCGGAATGTGAGGAAGAGCCCCAACGCCAAGAAGGCCACCACAAGGATGTAGGCCGTGGGATGGTCGAAGAAGCTCGACATCTCGCGCCGTACCACGGTCCGAATTCGCCTGATCATTCGGTCTCCGAGTCCTCGTCGGGGGCGGGCGCGCCTTCATCTTCGGATTCGTCCGCGTCGGCCGTCAGTTCCCGGAAGAGCTGCTCGAGCGAAGCCTGGCCTCGGTGTAACTCCCAGAGCACCCACTGGTGTTCATTGGCCATGCGTGAGATCTCGGGGCGAAGCTCATCGTCCCCCGCTACGGTTAGTTGCACTCGGGTGCGACCTTCAACTTGCTCCTCAGTATGGGAGTCTACCCCGGGGAGCCTGCTCAGCGCTTCGGCTACGGCAGCACCCTCGGCTTCGACCGTATACTTCGACAGGCCCCTGCCGCCGGAAGAGAGAAGTTCCGCCACGGTCCCGCTCGCCACGAGCGAACCGCGGTTGATGATCAGCAACCTGGTGCAGGTCGCCTCGACCTCCTGCAGGACGTGGGTACTGAGCAACACTGTTCGCTCTTTGCCCAGATCGCTCACCAGGTTTCGGATGTCGACCCGCTGGTTGGGGTCGAGCCCTTCCGTCGGCTCATCGAGCACCAAGATTTCGGGATGATGAAGGATCGCTGCCGCAAGGCCGACCCGCTGCCGGTATCCCTTCGACAACTCCGAAACCGGTCGAAAAAAGACGTCATCGATGCCCGTCTCGTCGACGGCGTCGGAGATGGCGGACCTGGCCGCGGCCGAATCGAGCATACGGAGTTGGGCGGCGTACTCCAGGTACTCCACGACTAGCATCTCCTCATATAGTGGGTTGGTCTCGGGCAGATATCCGAGTCGCGCCTTGGCGGCCGTGAGATCGCGGCTGATCGGCACCTGGTCGTAGAGGACGCGGCCCTCATCGGGCTCCAACGTACCGGTGAGCATCCGCATAGTCGTCGTCTTGCCGGCGCCGTTGGGTCCGAGAAATCCGACGACCTCGCCCATGTCGACCGCGAAGTCGAGGTTTTTCACGGCGACGAGTTCACCGAATCGTTTGGTCACACCTTCAACGGAGATCATTCCGTCCCGCTCCCTTCGTGAGTACGCTCGGCGCAAAAAAAGCTGGGGCGACGCCTGAACATAAGGACAGAGCCCATCACCCCTTCGCTCCGAACGCTTTCTGACCCGTCGTTCGGTCGAGGCGGGAGGATTCTAAAAAGGGCTATCGGGGTTGTCCATAGCGCCCGAGAGGCCGTTCGGGTGCTGCTATCCACTCGAGCGTGGCCGGAAGCCGGTTCCCATCCGGCCCCCGTTGGGCGGGCGACTCCGCTGGTTGGCACCGTTTCGTCAGTGTTACACCTTCCATGTGATGAATCACGGAAATGGCGGTTCCAGCACGCCTCAACAGCTCAACGAAGCGGTTCGGCGAGGCACACGTGTGGCGGCGATCGGCGTCGTGGTGAGCGCGGTTCTTGCGACCACGAAGATCGCGGCCGGGGTGATCGGAAATTCCTTTGCCCTCGTCGCGGACGGCGTGGAGTCGGTGCTCGACATCTTCAGCGGCCTTCTGGTCTGGGGTGGACTCCGGGTCAGCGCGCTGCCCCAGTCGGACCGATATCCGTACGGGCTGGGGAAGGCGGAGCCTCTCGCCTCGCTCGTGGTCTCGACGGTTCTTCTCTTGGCTGCCGTCGGCATCGCCATCGGTGCCGCCCAGGAGATCATGAGCCCGCAGGAGGTCCCGGAAAGTTTCACGCTGGTGGTCCTGGTTGGTGTGCTGATCGCTAAGGAAGTGATGTTTCGGGTGCTGTCGACCCACGGGCGGGAGATTGGTAGCCAGTCTCTGAACACGGATGCCTGGCATCACCGGTCCGACGCGTTGACCTCGCTCGCCGCGTTCATCGGCATCAGCGTGGCGCTGACGGCCGGCGAGGGCTTCGAGAGTGCCGACGATTGGGCGGCGCTGGTTGCTTGCGCTGTGATCACGTACAACGGTGTTCGACTGTTCCGTGCTTCGCTCCGCGAGGTGCTTGATGTGACCGCTCCGAAAGAAATTCGGGACCGTATCCGGGAGATCGCCGAATCCGTGCCTGGCGTCGATGGCGTAGATTTACTTCGGGTCCGGCAGAGCGGTCTGGCGCTATGGGTCGACATTCATGTCGAAGTGGAGGGTGAAATCTCGGTGCGGGAGGGGCACCATATCGCCCATCTGGTCAAGGACGGGCTCCTTCACTCGGACCTGCGAATCCTCGATGCCCTCGTACATATAGAGCCCCGTCCGGATCCGCAGCCGGACCCGTAGCCTCACCCGCAGCCGGACTCGGCTACTTCTGGACGAATCTAGGACCAGGACGCCATGTTGATGCTGCGCTTTTCTCGTGGCTTCCCTGAGGAGAAATGGTAATGGACCGGAGAATCGTGGGTTCGCCCTTATTTGCAGCCCTCCTTTTAGCCTCGCTGGCTCTTGGTGCGGCCAGCCAAGAGAACACCTCTCCGGAGATGCCGGCGAGCTTCAGCGAGCCCATGCCCTACTACACGATTGGGCTGGGCCCATTCTCCCGCACGATCACGACAGACTCCACAGAGGCGCAGGCGTTTTTCGACCAGGGCATTCAGCTCGTGTACTCCTTCACTCTGATGGATGCCGCGCGCTCTTTCCGGGAGGCACAGCTTCGCGACCCCAACTGTGCGATGTGCTACTTCGGTGAGGCCTGGGCTTGGGGCCCCTACATGAACGGTCCAATGGGGCGGGGCGCCCTTCCACGAGCCCAAGCAGCGATCGAGAAGGCGCTGGAGCTGGCTCCTGATCATGCGAACCGGGTGGAGCGGGAGCTGATCGACGCGATGGCCGTCCGGTACGTGGGACGCACGGATCGAGCTCCGCAGTTGGCGATCGATACGGCCTACGCGGAGGCGATGGGCCGGGTCTACGAGGCCCACCCCGCCGACCTGGACGTGGGATTTTTCTACGCAGAGAGTCTGATGCTGTTGGAGCCCCGGCGGGGGAATTGGGATATCGAGCGACCCGAAATTCAACGCATCCATGGAATCCTCGAAGAGGTACTGGCCAGGGACATCCGACATCCGGGTTCTTGCCACCTGTACATCCATGCCACGGAGTCCACTACCCAACCGAACAAGGCCGAGGCCTGTGCCGACTTGCTGGGCGAAGCGATTCCCGGCGCGAGCCACATCAACCACATGCCGTCCCACACGTATAATCAAGTTGGTCGTTGGGGTGACGGGGTGCGTGCGAACCAACGCGCGTGGCACTCCGACCAGGCGGCCGCTTACGGTGAGGGCTTTGCCATCTACACGTCACACAACCTGCACATGCTCCTCTTCGCCGCATCGAACGATGGACAGGGTGCGGTCGCCATTCAGGCCGGAGCCGACTACACCAATGCCACGGGCGGAGCCCAGTATTACGAGGTGCTCACGAGGGTGCGATTCGGGCGTTTTGACGACATCCTCGCCATGGAGAGCGACGGGACCCAAAATCCGATCTTCAAGGGGTTTTGGGACTTTGGGCAGGGCTACGCCCATCTTCGAGCTGGGCACGTGGACGTGGCCCGCGGATTCCTCGAGGAGATCGAAGAGGGGCGGGGATCGGCTCGGGAGGGCGCGCAGTTCCGGGGACACAGCGCCTCCGATCTTCTTGGAATCGTGTGGGGCATCCTCGATGGAGAGATTGCACGCGAGGAAGGGCGTACCGATCAGGCCATCGCCGCTTTCGAACGGGCCGTCGCGATTGAAGACGGACTCCGCTACGATGAGCCCGAACCGCTGAACTTCTCAGTCCGGGACTGGCTGGGGGCGATTCTCCTGGAGGGCGACCGCCCGGCGGAAGCCGAAGCCGTTTACCGCGCAGGGGTCGACGACCATCCCTTCAATGGGTGGTCTCTGTTCGGGCTCGAGCAGGCGCTGCGGGCACAGGGGAAGGTCGGAGAGGCCGAGGAGATCGCGAAGATTTTCGAAACCTCGTGGGCACGGTCAGACGTCTGGATTCGCTCCTCGCGTTTCTAACCGCCAGCGCTCAGATTTTTTCCAGCTCCTCGAACGTCTGTAGCCCGCCGTGGAACCACTGTTCCCTAAACGGAACGGATGAGATGTCGTCGAGCGTCAATTTCTGGGTCATCTCGTGAGGATGTAGCGTAAGCGAGCCGGCTTCTTCTTCGTGCTCGGTGTGCTGGCCATCCATAAAGATATTGACCTTGAAGCGGTCTTCGTCGTTGACGGTGAAGGCGTTGAAGAGGACGGTCTCGGGGGCTCCAGGGAAGTTTGTCACACTCAGGTCGAGGACCGGCTGGCCGTCGTCGGAGATGCTCAGCGAGAGTTCGTCTTCGGTCTCCGTGAAATCCATGTGCAGGTTCTTCATGTAGTGTGGCAGGTGCCAGCGTTCGATGGCATGCTGGCGTGATGCATCCGTCGTCACGCCGACCATGAAGGGATAGAAGGCTGCCCGCGGAAGCGGCCTGCCTGCCTCTATCACCGGGGGCACGATGACTGACATGACCACTTCGTCGTACTCACCCACCATACTTTCGGTGAACTGGAACGCAGTAATGGCGAGGATACTCCGCTCGTGTTGGACCTCCAACGGCTGGAGATGGGTTGGGAGGATTCTTCGCGCGTCACTCGTGGGCATTTCGAAGAAAGCACCCACCGCGTTCTTGAAGCCGTATTCCGTCAACTCCATAACCCGAAATTACTCCTCGTTTCCGTGGACTGCGTCGTGGCGCTTGAAGTGCCCCTCCACATGCCGTTAGCGTTCGAACCTATGAAACTAAGAGGGTTTTTGACCGTCGTCACCATCGGCGGGTTTTTAGTACTTGCCGAGGTGGTTCAGAGGCTGATCATCGTGCCGTTGGCGTGGGCGGGCCCGGCCCGGAAGGACCGCGTGCTTGCGGTCTGGTTGCGGGGACTTGCGTCCGCGATAATCGGCGGGGTCCGTTCGGTTGGAGGAGGTAAGTTCGCGCCGTTGCCGACGATCCCTTTTGCTCCGGGCGTGCTCGTGCTGATGAATCACCAGTCGCTTCTGGACATTCCCATCGTAGTGCAATGTGTTGAAGGGGGGTATTTACGTATCGTTACGCGTAAACGGTACGCCCGCGGTGTACCTGCCATCTCGCGGCTGATCAAGCTGTATGACTTTCCGCTCGTGGATCCCACAGGTGGGATGAGGGAGCAGGTCAAGGTGCTCCGGGAGGCGGCCCGAGACCCCCGGGTTCCGATCGTTGTGTATCCGGAGGGAACGCGCTCCCGCGATGGAGAATTGCTACCCTTCCGGCGAGGTGCGGTGGATGCCCTTCTGCGGCATCGGCAGTGGAAGGTGTATCTGGCGACCGCGGATGGGACTTTGCCGTGTGGTCGGCTCAAGGATATGCTCAATGGAGTCCAGATGGTCGATTGCCGTGTGAATGTTTCCGGACCTTTCGACACACCTACTGACCCCAAGGATTTTCGCTTCTGGCTCGAGGAGATGGAGGGCCGGATGCGGAAGGACCTCACGGAGCTACGGAGCCCGGCCGCGGTCTCCAACCGGACCCCGGAGACACACGGGGTGGAAACGTCCCGAGCCGAGGCGTCCAAAGCTGAGCCCGTGACCGAGCGACCGGAATGAGTCGAGTCGGTGGGCAGCCTGCACAACGATTAGCCCGGTCGCTCGCGGAGGTGGCCGGCTCACAACTCCGAGCGGTGCTGCTCTACGGGTCCCACCTGTTCGGGGGCGTTCCGGACCGATATAGCGCATACGATCTGGTGGTCGTCGTCGAGGAATACGTCGGGACGTATCAGGCGCTGCGCGGGCGTGGCTTCACCCACCGGCCGCCCAGGCTCATGGCGTTGCTCGCATGGTGCTTGCCCCCGAACGTGATCGCCTATTCACCGGAGGGTGAGGACGGGCCGATCGCCAAGTGCCTGATCATCAACGCGCGCGATTTTGAGCGCGAGCTTTCGGCGCGGTCGCGAGACCACTTCATGATCTCCCGTATGATTCAGGACCTTGGGGTCCTGTATGTAAAGGATGCGACCACTGAGCAGTGGCTCGAGAACTGTTTGGCGGCGGCGCGAAGGACGGTTCTCGATTGGGCGGTGCCGTATGTGGCCACTCCCTTCACCGCCGAAACGCTGGCCCGTGAGATGATCGCCATATGTTATCGCAGTGAGATCCGCCCTGAGTCGGGTGCGCGGGCCAGTTCGGTCTTCGAGGCCCAACGTGCCTACCTCGTGGAGACATACGAGAAGCTGCTCGCGGATGCGTCTAGCGAGAGGCTGGTCGTGCGCGAAGGGGACGGGTGCCGCTCCGCCTATAGGCCGGGGTGGTTGGCTCGGACGAGGAGGTTCATGTACTTCACCTTCAGCAAAATCAGGGTGACGGCTCGGTGGCTCAAGCACGTGCTGACCTTCGAGGACTGGCTTTCGTACACGCTACGCAAGGTGGAGCGCCGAACGGGGATGAGGGTCGAGTTGACCGCTCTGGAGAGGCGCCTGCCCCTCATTTTCGCATGGCCTCGCCTGTTTCGTGTGCTTCGTAACCGGCCTGCCGAAGAGGCCGCATCAGGGCGTGCGCTTCCTCCCGGGTCTGGGGGGGATACGTGACCACTGACCTGCAGGTCCTCCTTGGTGTATTGGCGACGGCAGTGCTGTCGATGCCGGTCTATGTACTGACAGGCGCCAGCAAGCGTCCGGATGCGCTCACGTCGGGTGCCCAGGGTACGTTCGTGTTGGGCTCCTTCGTGAGGAGCTGGTTCTACTGGACTGTCAGCCCCGTGGTCCGCGCATCCCTTGCCGTCGGGCTTGGGCCGACTTTCTACAACCTGCTGGGTGTGGCGTTCGGTATCGGTGCTGGCGTTGCGTTCGCATCGGGTAATGTGACGCTGGGCGGATGGGGAGTGCTTCTGGGTGGCATGGCGGACGTCCTGGACGGCCGGATCGCGCGGGCGGGTGGGCTTGCCGACGCCCGTGGCGTGTTTCTCGACTCCACGCTCGACCGTTTTGCCGAAATCGGGGCTTTCGTCGGTCTGGCCGTCCTGTTTCGGTCTTCCTCGTTCACGCTGGCTATGGTTGTCATCGCGATGGGCGGGTCGCTCCTGGTCAGCTACGCGCGCGCCCGGGGGGAGAGTCAGGGGGTGGTTTGCAAGCTCGGGGTCATGCAACGAGCTGAACGTTTGCTCCTCTTGGGGCTCGGCGGACTCCTAGATCCGACGGTCTCCCGACTGTGGGGAGCCGATTCGGTGGGAACGTTGCTTGTGCCCGTGCTCGGACTCGTGGCGGTGGGCACTGTGGGCACGGCCATCTTCAGGACCGTGTGGATTGCGCGAGCGCTCCGGGCGAGCGACTAGCCACTTTTTCCCTTTTCGGGCAGAAAAGGCCGGGGGCGTGCTTGTTTGCCCTCCTATCGGCCCGGCGCTACCGACACTATCCTGGGTGAGGTTCGGTTGAAGCTTGGTTGTAGCTTTGATCCCTCCGACCGAAGCGCGCGGTTCGGTCTTCGTATCCGCTATCCGTGGGGAGTGGACAATCATGACCAGAAGTGTCGAGTTCCGGAGGGTCGTGCACGCAGGCGCCGCCTTATTCGCGGCCGTGTTGTTGGCCGGAGTGAGTGCGTGTGGGCAGACAAGTGATGCCGTCGCAATCGACGGCGACGACATCGGTGGGGTGGTGAGCGGTCCGGACGGGCCGGAAGCCGGCGTTTGGGTCATCGCCGAGACGATGGACCTGCCCACCAGGTTCAACCGGACCGTGGTGACGGACGATCAGGGACGTTACCTGATTCCCGACTTGCCTGACGCGACCTATGACGTCTGGGTGCGGGGTTACGGGCTCGTGGATTCCCGAAAAATTCGGACCACACCCGGATCTTCCGAGGATCTCACCGCCGTGGTGGCGCCCGATCCACACGCGGCCGCGCAGTACTATCCCGCCGCGTATTGGTTTTCCCTGATCGAGGTACCGGAGAAAAACGAGTTCCCCGGAACGGGGCCGCAAGGCAACGGCATCTCCCCGAGCATCGGGAGCCAGTCCGCGTTCGTCAGGAGCCTCAAGTCGGGTGGCTGCATGGCGTGTCATCAACTGGGCGGCAAGGCGACACGGGAGATCCCCGAAGCGCTCGGTGAGTTCGCATCCACCTCGGACGCCTGGGCTCGGCGCATCCAATCCGGGCAAGCGGGTGGCAGCATGGTTGGTGGGCTCAACCGGCTGGGCACCTCGCGGGCGCTGGAGATGTTCGCGGACTGGACCGATCGGATCGTAGCAGGCGAAGTGCCGCCCGTGCCCCCTCGGCCCCAGGGTGAGGAGCGTAACGTCGTGATCACGCAGTGGGATTGGGCCGATCCGACGGCGTATCTCCACGACCAGGCTTCCACCGACAAGCGCGATCCCACGGTCAACGCCTACGGCTCGATCTACGGAGCGCTCGAGGCCAGCGCGGACTACGTGCCCGTCCTGGACCCGATAAGCCACACGGCCAGCCAGGTGCCGTTACCCGTTCGCGATCCGAACACGCCTGTGGCTTCGGGGCCACCCATGCAGCCCTCGCCGTACTGGGGAGATGAGGCGATCTGGGACAGCAAGGCCAACGCGCACAATCCGATGCTCGATGACCAGGCCCGCGTATGGCTCACCTCGAGGGTTGGCCCGAGCGACAATCCGGCCTTCTGCCGAGAAGGATCGGACCATCCCTCGGCGCGGCTTTTTCCGACGACGAGAGCGGGCCGTCACCTCGCCATGTACGATCCCTCGACAGATGAGGTCAGCCTCATCCGTACGTGTTTCGGCACCCACCACCTGATTTTCGGTGAGGATGAAAACAATACGCTCTGGACGAGCGGTGGCGGTCAGGTGATCGGTTGGCTGAACACGAAGATGTACCTGGAGACGGGCGACGAGGAGGCCTCGCAGGGGTGGAGCGCACTCGTTCTCGATACCAACGGGAACGGCCGCCAGGACGAGTACGTCGGACCCAACGATCCGGTGGATCCCACCATGGACAAGCGGATCAGCTCGGGGTACTACGGTGTCGCCTATAACCCGATGGACGGTACGATCTGGGGGTCATCGCTGGGTTTCCCCGGCTCCATACTACGGCTCGACCCGGGGCCGAACCCACCTGAGACCGCTCTGACGGAGATCTACCTGCTGCCGTTGGACAACCCGGCCGCACCCATACAGGGGTATTCCCCACGTGGCATGGACATCGACCGCAACGGTGTCGTCTGGACGCCCCTGGCGAGCGGACACATGGCCAGCTTCGACCGCAGCAAGTGCACGGGCCCGCTCAACGGGCCCGCTGCCACCGGAGGTCACTGTCCGGAGGGTTGGACTCTCTACCCGGAGCCCGCACCACAGATCAAGAACCTGACCGAGTCCGGCAGCGCCGAATCGAGCTACTATACTTGGGTGGATCAATTCAACACGCTAGGGTTGGGAGACAACGTGCCTATCAACACCGGTAATGGATCTGAAGGACTACTGGCGCTCAAGGACGGGGAGTGGGTCGTCCTGCGTGTGCCCTACCCACTCGGCTTCTACACCAAATGGATGGACGGTCGCATCGACGATCCGGACGCCGGTTGGAAGGGCAGGGGGATTTTCGCGACCATCAGCACACGGGCCCCGTTCCACATGGAGACCGGCGAAGGCACACCCAGCAAGGTCGTGCACTTCCAGATGCGGCCGGACCCGCTCGCCCGATGAGCGGCCCGTTGAGCGGTGAGGGCAGACACACCATCGCGAGCCTACTGCGTGCCGGTAGGCCGGTCAAAGCCTGCGTGTTGGCCGGACTCGTCACCGTGTCTTTCACGGTGGCCGCCTGCACGGCCGACCCGTCCGGGGACTCCATGGCTGGTTCCTTGGCGGAAGGGCAGCCGGACCCCATGGCCGTTCGGCCGTTCACCATCGACATCCCTGACGACGTGCTGACCGACCTCAGGGACCGCTTGTCCCGCACTCGTCTCCCCGAAGAGAGCCCCGGAACCGGCTGGGATCAGGGGGCGAATCGCGCCTATGTGGCGGAACTCCTGGCCTACTGGGAGGATGAGTTCGACTGGCGTGCCCAGGAGCGCCGGCTCAACGAGTTCGATCACTTCAAGACGATGATCGACGGGTTGGACGTGCACTTCATCCACCAGCGGTCGCCCGAACCGAACGCCATTCCGCTGCTGCTCACGCATGGATGGCCCGGTTCGTTCGTGGAATTCGCCAACCTCATCGGCCCCTTGACCGACCCCGCCGCCTATGGTGGCGATGCAGCTGATGCGTTTCATGTCGTCATTCCGTCGCTGCCGGGCTACGGGTTCTCGGGCAAGCCCGCGGAAACGGGCTACAACCCTGAACGCATGGCGGATGTCCTGGCCGGGTTGATGGAGCGGCTGGGGTACGACCGGTACGGCGCGCAAGGTGGCGACTGGGGTGCCATCATCAGCCGAACTCTCGCGGGGAATTATAGTGACCGTCTGATCGGGCTACACTCCAACTTCATGACCGCTGGGCCGCCACGGGGCGGCAATCCGAACGAGGGAGTTACCGACGAGGAGCGAGAACGCAGAGCCGAGCGCGCCGCGGCTTTCGCGGACGGACGTGGTTACCAGTCGATTCAAGGCAGCAAGCCGCAGTCGCTCGGCTACGGCCTCAACGATTCGCCCGCCGGGCTGGCCGCCTGGATCGTCGAGAAATTCCACGGCTGGAGCGACAACGACGGCAACGTCGAGAGCGCGTTCACGAAGGACGAAATGCTCACGAACATCACACTCTACTGGGTGACGGAGACGATTACCTCCTCGAGCCGCCTCTACTACGAGTCGGGGAACACACGGCCGACTCGAGCCGTGGGTTTCATCGACGTGCCGACGGGTGTCGCTGTTTTCCCGAAGGAGATCAGCTTCACACCGCGCACGTGGGCCGAGGCGAGTTACAACATCGTTCATTGGACCCGCATGCCGCGCGGCGGGCATTTCGCGGCGCTGGAGGAGCCAGANCTGCTGATTGACGATGTTCGNACGTTCTTCNGAGGGCTAAGGTAGAAAGGCTCACGACGGAGTTCNCGGCAACTGGTACGCNACCACCGCGTCGGTAGCTGCTATCACCACGTATTGTTTACCGTCGGCCCCCAAGTAGGTCATGGGGTTGGCGTTTCCTCTCTGGTCCATCGTGCTCACCCAGAGCTCCTGTCCGGTCGTGGCGTCGAGGGCACGAAGGCGGTTGTCGTCGGTCGACGCGATGAACACCAGGCCACCACCCGTGACGATTGCTGCTGCACGTCCGGGCCGACCCGTGTTCTGCCGGCCTGCGGGAAGCTGCTCCGTGATGCCGATGGGCTGTTGCCACACCACGTTGCCGGTCGAGGCGTCGACCGCGGTCAGCTGACCCCACGGTGGTTCTTGGCACGGCAAGCTCGCACCGCCGATCCGGACCTCGAAATTTGCCGGGCGTGGGCCCCTTCTCCGGTAGGGCAGGGGCGAGCCTTCCGGAGCGTCCTCCATCCAACCGAGCGAGCCGATATCCTGTGAGAAGACGAAGACGTAACCGGAGTTGGGATCGAATGCGCCGCCGCCCCAATTGTGGCCGCCTACCAGTCCCGGGAAGAGGAGCGTCGTACTGCCTGACGCCGGGTCGGCGCGATACACCCAAGGCGTAAACGCCCCAGCGTTGTAGATGTCTCCCAGGTTTTCGACCAGGTCCGCACAGGCCGCCGCGTGTTCCGGGGACGTGTCTTCGGCAGAAACCAAATCCGCCGGTTCGTAGCTGACACGGGCCAGAGCAGGCGGGTTCACGGGGATCGGCTGGGTCGGAGAGGTTTGCTCGCCTGGGACCTCGCTCTGCGCAACCGGCCGCTCTTCCACCTCGAAAACCGGTTCGCCGGTGTCGCGATCCAGGATGTACAGGTAGCCGGACTTGGTGGTCACGCCGAGCGCCTGGACAGTACCGCCGTCGAGTCGAGCGTCGAACAACACGGGCGCCGCGGGCGGGTCGTGATCCCATAGATCATGGTGGATGGTCTGGAAGTGCCAGACGTACTCCCCGGTCCGGATATCCACCGCGACCAAGGAGTTTGAGAACAGATTGTCGCCAGCCCGGTCTCCTCCGTACGCGAAGGGGATGGGCGAGGCCAGAGGTACGTACAGGTGGCCGCGCTGCTCGTCCATCGTGAAGTAGAACGGCCAGGCGTTGGCNCCGAGGCGCCCCATCCAGCTATCACCTTCCCAGGTGTCGTGTCCGATGCTGCCCGGCTGTGGAACTGAGCTGAACTCCCACACCTTGGNGCCCGTGTGTGCGTCGAAAGCGCGAGGGTTCCCGATGCCCCCACTGGCCCCACGCGGGGTGTTCGCCCCGACCACGACGAAGTTCTCGTAGACCAGTGGCACCGAGTTGTATGGGATCCCCATGTCGATCTCGCCCGACTGTCCGAAGCCCGTCGCCGGAGTGCCGGTCGCAGCGTCCAATGCGACCAGGCGTTCTCCCGCCGTGAAGATGATACGCGCCGGCGTGCCGTCCTCACCCGGCCAATAGGCGACCCCGCGTCGCGAAGGTGCACCGCCGACGACCGTATGCCGCCAGATCTCCGCGCCCGTTGTCGGGTCGAGCGCGACCACCCGGTCCACACCAGGCAGATACATGACGTCGCCCACGACGATCGGTGTCGCTTGTGAGTTCGGATTGCGGCCTCCGCCGGCTGACGGGTCACTGCGTAGCGAGTAGCTCCACCCCCGAGTCAGGTCAGCCACGTTGTCTGTCGTGATCTGGGTGAGCGGCGAATAGCCGGTCCCGCCCAGGTCGCCGCGATACATCGGCCAGTCCTCGTGTGTTGGTGCCTGGGTGCCTTGTGGGGCGCAACCGGACCCGACAAGCACCACTGCAAGAAGGGCGCTGCCACCTTTGACCATGAGCCGCGTCGAGCGCATGACGTCTCCTTTTCTCGTGACTTTGAGGACCGTGACCGTCGGGCGGTCGACCGCTTTCTCCGCCTCTACAGAGGAGGAGGGATCAACATGCCGCCCGCGGGCCCAACCCGCGACCCCTGGAAGTCAGGCTCCTGCTTGCGCCTACCGGCCCACCCATAGGATGTTGACCACGGTCTGATTCCGGAGTGCGCCGATGGGCGACCCGTCTGGCTACGATGGGCGGTCCGAAGAGGAGGAGACATGAGACGATACGGATGGCGGTCGGTAAAGGCAGGTGTGGTGTTCCTACTGGGCGCGGGGCTCTTCGCATGTGGCGCTGAGACCGCGGACCAAGACAGCGCCGTGCCGACGAGTGAGGCGCCAGGTTACTTGCCCATGACGACTATGGCGCACTACGAGCAGGCCATGGAGGAGCTGTCCAACTGGGGGCGCTGGGGACCCGACGACGAGCTGGGTACAGCGAACCTCATCACGCCGGCCAAGCGTCTGGCGGCAGTTGCGCTCGTGACAGAGGGGATCAGCGTCTCGTTGTCGCACGATGTCGCACAAGAAGGGGCCATCGACGGCAGGGCGGTTCTGAACCGGGAAGTGCTGTCGGTGAATCAGTCCGGCGCCTCAGATCGGTATCAGTACACGGGATCCTATCACGGCACCATCCACAGCCACCTCGATGCGGTCGATTGCCACATCATGTATGAGGGTAAGGGATACAACGGCGTGGCCATGGAGGACATCGAGGCCGCGGGGGGCTGCCCGCAGGGCAGCATCAACGCGCTGAAGGACGGCATCGTCACACGGGGCATCTTGTTCGACGCCACGCTCCTGCCAGGTAACGTGAACGCCGAAGGGTGGGTGGAGCTGGGTACCGCCATCCGAGCCGCCGACCTAGAGGCCCTGGAGGAGATCCAGGGCGTGAGAGTCGAGCCCGGTGACGTGATCCTGCTGTACACCGGTCGCTGGAAGCGGCGGGCCGCGCTGGGGCCGTGGCGCACGTCGGAAGGTGTGGCCGGCTACCACGCCGATGTCGCCTACTTCATGAAGGCGCGGGGTGTGTCGTTCATCGGCCATGACATGTGGAACGACGTATCCCCCCACGAATTCTCAAGCGAAGAGCTCCTCCCGTTGCATCGGCTCTCGCTGGTCGCTTTGGGCACGTCGATCTTCGACAACCTCGACTTCGAGCGCCTTGCCGAAACGGCCAAGAGTCTTGGCAGGTACGAATTTCTGTTCACCGCGGCACCGCTGAGAATCGAACAGGGGATGGGCTCGCCGATCAATCCCATCGCGACGTTCTAGCGTCCATACCGCGAAGACGGAGTAGTGCCATTTCGTACCGGGGATAGGAGGTGATGGTTTGAGTATTTTCATGCTGATCATGTTCGCGGCCATATTGTGCCTCTCCTGCACGGTGGTCGGGCCCACCGTTTTTTTCTATCCCGTGCGAGAGATCAACAGGGGACACTCTGGGGAGGGGAATCGGGAGCCGATTGTTGCGCGACTGTAGGCATCCATCGACGAGCTGACCAGTCAGGTCCACCTCCTGGGGGAGGAGAAGGAGTTCTACCGGGAGCTCAAGGCTTCCCAGGATACGCCGCGGGACGGGTCCGATTCCGAGGTGGAACCTGGACGACTTAAGAACTGGTCGCCCGCGATCAGCCGTTGCAGAGGGCGGTGTTGGTGCGCGACGTTTGCCGCTGAAGCAACGTTCTCCTCCCACCGACGACCGCGGGGCACGTTGCTACCTCCTCGCCACCAGGGCCGAAACGGCAAAGTGATCGGAGGGCCAGACGCCGTTCACTTGCTCGTCGAAGACTTTGGCCGTGAGTGGCTCGAGCCGAGGATCCAGCAGGATGTGATCAAGCCGCCGGCCCCCTGTTGCGTCGCGAAATCCATTGAATGTGCCGAGCTCACTCTCGGGGTGAGTAACGCGGAAGGCGGATCGGTACCCACGATCGAAGAAGACGCCGAGTGGCTCCGATTCCTCCTGGAGGTTGAGGTCTCCCATCACTACGGCCGGAGGGCCGTCCTCCGCGTGGCGCGCGATCAGCNGGGCACTCTCGAGCCTGGCCATCTCACCGCGGTGGTCGAAGTGCGTACCGTAGACACGGATCGGCTCACCACCATCGATGTATTCGATCTCCGCCCAGACCGCCATCCGCGCCAGCGCTGCATCCCAACCCTGTGATCCGACCGCGTCGGGGGTCGGCGACAGCCAGAACTCACCCCAGTCCCTGACGCGCACACGGAGCTCGTTCACATAGAGGCCCGAGAACTCTCCCTCCAGTCCGCCATCGCGGTGTTGCCCGAGCTTCCGGTAGTCTCCCAGGACGTCACTCAACTCCTCGAGTTGAAACGCCAGCCCCTCCTGGATGGCTAATACGTCTGGAGCGCTCCGCCGGATGATGTCCGCGACCAGCGCACGCCGGTTGGCCCAGCCGTTGGGCCCGTCCCCGGCAGTGCCATACCGAATGTTGAAGGTCATAAGGCGGAGGCCCTCGTCGGCATCCTGAGTGGCGAGCANGCCNGGGGCCGCATCCTGGCNGGCGAGCGCACCGACGAACGTGGCCAGCAGCACCGNGAGGAGAGCGATCGAGCGTGTCATGGGTTCATCTTCTGGGTCTCGGCTGCACCAACCAATTGCGTTCGGGGCTACCATCGCGCGCATGGAGGTCGTGTGCAAGCCTGGGGCAGTGCAGCGGCGCCCATCTTTTGAACACTGGGGTAGCCCCTGCTTGCGCCTACCGGCCCGCTCTCGGATGTTGAACGCGGTCTGATCCCGGCGGGTCTGTACGACAAGGAGGAAACGATCATGAGAACGCGCCGCACGCCGACTCCGGCAGCCATCCTCGTTATGACAGCCTGTGGCGTAGTGGCGTCCCCGGCCGTCGTTCGTGCGGCTCCACAGCAAGCAGCCCCGAGCACCCCTAATCCCGCCGCTGGCTTGCTCGTCGAGACGCTCGCTTCGGGTCTAGACACCCCTTGGGATCTTGCTTGGGGTCCCGACGGTGCGATCTGGTTTACGGAGCGAGCAGGTCGTGTATCTCGGGTAGATCCGGAGACAGGAGCGATCACGGTCGTGGCCGAGATTGCCGTACACGAGCGGGGCGAGGCCGGCCTGATGGGCATGGCCTTCCACCCGGATTTCGAACAGGAGCCGTACGTCTACCTAGTGCACTCGTATGCCGCCGGGAACGGTATCGAGAATCGTCTGATCCGCATGCGCTACGAGGGGGGACGCCTCACCGCTCGGGAGACTCTCGTCGATGGGATTCCCGGGCGTGGCAACCACGACGGGTCGAGGCTCGTCGTCGGCCCGGACGGATTCTTGTACATGACCATGGGGGACGCCGGAAACCGGCCTGCGGCTCAGGACCTCGGCTCTCTGTCGGGCAAGGTCCTGCGGCTCACGCTGGACGGAGCGCGGGCTCCGGGAAATCCGTTCGGGACGCGTGTCTACTCGTACGGCCACCGGAATCCGCAGGGCATCGTCTTTAACCCCGAGACAGGTGACCTGTACGTCGCCGAGCACGGGCCCAGCACGAACGACGAGGTGATGCGGGTTACGATGGGCGGCGACCACGGGTGGCCGTCCGTCCACGGCTTCTGTGATGGAGACGTGGCTGACGAGGAGGACTACTGCGACGACAACGACGTGGTAGAGCCGCTTGAGGCGTGGACGCCGACCGTGGGGATCTCCGGACTCGACTACTACGGCTCGGACCGGATCCCAGGGTGGAATGGAAGCCTCCTCGTCACCTCGCTGCGGGGCGCGGAACTCTGGCGGATCCAGTTGTCGGAAGACGGCCGCTCGGTCGTGAGCACCGACGTAATCTACCGCGGCGACTACGGTCGCCTGCGAGACGTTCTGGTGAGTCCTGACGGCGAAGTGTACATCGCTACGAGCAACGAGGACGGGCGCGGTCAGCCGGCGTCGGACGACGACCGGATCCTTAAGATCACGCGGCGGGGCGTGAGCTAGCCGGTATTACGTCTGGCGCTCTTCGCGCTCGGGCTGCCGTTCGTGTTGCTCTCTCGAAACGTCCTACCAACAAGCGGATGCCGAGACTATTTTACGTCTCGTTCTTGGGGCGGGCGCACTTCATCCGCTTACCTACCGGTACGAAAGCAGCACAGAGGGGCCATAGCTCAGTTGGGAGAGCGCTGGCTTTGCAAGCCAGAGGTCGCCGGTTCGATCCCGGCTGGCTCCACTCGTAACACGGGGTACGTGTCCCTCGTAGAGGCACCAGGGACGTGAGCCGGAGGCTAGGGCANNTCAAAAGAGACGGCCACCCCCAAATGACGGTGGTGGCCGTCTCTTTGTTCAGAACCGCTGTGACTAATACTCGTCGAATCCCTCGGTCAGTTCGATGTAAACGCCCGACGGATCGGTGAAGAAGGCGATCTTGAGTTCGATCGGTGCTACGTCGGTATATCCCAGGTCGAACTCGATGCCACGCGCCTCGAGCTTCTGAACGAATGCCTCGAGATCATCGACTTCGAACCCGATGTGATCGATGGCCCGGCCTTGTGTGGGCTCGCGCGGCGTCCGAGAAGTCGCGAAGCTGAGGTTCTGCCCGGGGACATTCACCGTTGTCTCGATGTTTCCACGGGAGGCCTGCACACCCGAGAATATATCCACGTACCAGGCCATCAGCTCAAGGTAGTCGGGGGTGTTGAAGTGGATGTGATACCCCGCCGCNTTCATGGGGAGTTGCGGGTCTTCCTGNAGTTCGAATCTGACACCGTCCGGCGCCACTACATACGCGTTTGCGTAGCCTTCAGCGCCCGTGAACTCGGACTGTACCTCCAGTCCGGCCGCGCGCCACGACGCAAGCACCTCAGCGATGTTACGCACCTTGAAGCCGAAGTGATCCATCACGCTGCCCTGTGAACCTCCACTCGGGGGCGTCTCGTTGAACACAACGAGCATGTTCGGAAACTTGACGGTCCTCAGAAAACCCTTCTGAACAGCTACGCCGCCGAATTGCTCGACCCAGATTTTCGTGTGGGCATCGATGTCGGTGACGTTGAGATGAACGTGGGCAAACGTCACACCGTCTGCGTTCGGAGGTGCCAGTTGTGCCTGTGCGGGTGACGNGAACAAGAGCGCGACAGCGCCGGTCAGTAGAAGCCTCATATCCGTCCTCCTCGACTACAGTGAAGTTGNGTCTCCGGTCCGGTCGCTTGGTTATCAGGAGTACCGTTCTAGTGCNAGTGGCCGACCCGTGTCGGACCAATATGGTACTCGACCGAATTCGTGCAATCTGTAGACGGTTTCCACCCAGCGCGTACAAGGGAACCAAGGCCATGGCGGCCAAGGTAGGACGGACCCAGAGCTGGGAATTCGCCCCCCGGCGTCGGGGGGCGCTTGTGTCGAGGCTTCNGGCGTTCTTCTCTAGAAGATCCCGAAACCGATGTGGGTCNGGGCCGTGAAGCTCCGGTTCCTCAGAGAATTCGCCTGTGAAACGGATCCAATGAAGTGGTCGTAGGGTTTAGAATAACGTGAGGCGTACGCGCTCTGCTCCAGGGCGGGTGCCCACGACCGACTTATTACGNAAGGATGTGAATCATGCTCACCCTGCTTGGATTGGGTATCGCGGGGGCGGCGGGGATTCTTGGGCATACGAGAGCCCGGAGTTTCGTCGGACGCCGCCTACGGTTTACCAGCCTCGTGGAGAAGCCGTCCTTCGGCCTGGCGGCCGGCGCCGCAGCGACCGCCGTCGCGATACCCGTGGTGGCTGTGCTCCCGATCGTGACTATTACTACGGCCGTCGTCTTCGGCGCAGGTGTCGGGACCGGTGCGGCGCTCGGCGCCAAGGACGCGCAGAAGCCTCTGCTGGAAGATTGACCTCTCCGTGACCCCTCCCGCCGAGAGGATTTTCGGCGCCATGCTGGCCGGAGGGGAAAGCTGCCGTTTTGGCGGACCTAAGGTGTTGGCCCCGCTCTCCGGTGCGCCAATGGCGAGTTGGGGTCTGAGTGTGCTTGAGGCGGCAGGCCTGACCGTCGGCCTCATATCGGATGAGGAGGGTGTGGAAGCTGCGCTGGGCCTCCGGGCTAGGCCCGACCTAGAAGCTGGACTCGGCCCGATCGGCGGGTTGTGGACGGCGCTTCAGTGGGCCAGTGAAAGGGGTGACGATGGCGTGCTGCTTCTCGGATGTGACATGCCGCTCGTAAATGAGGCGCTTGTTCGCGCGATCCTCGACTGGGATGACGCCGCGCCAGCGGTAGTTCCCGTCGGCTCGGAAGGCCCCGAGCCCCTTTGTGCGTTGTACCGATCGACGTGTGCGCCCGAGGTCGAGCGCAGGCTGCACTCCGACGACCGGTCCTTACGTGGTTTGGCCAAAGCCCTTGGGGCGGCGTTCATCGGTGAAGACGCCGTGGCGCGGGTCGCGGACGCTCAAACCACGTTCCTGAACGTGAATACGGTGAGGGAGCGGGATCGCGCCGAGGCTCTGCTCGAAGCCCGAGGTCTCCGGGCATCAGCGAGCCCTTGATGGCCTCCGGTATTGTGCCGACGCTAGGGAGGCGTCGGTGGATGGTCGCTTTGGGTGTTTCCTTCCTCGCGCTTTTGGCGCTGGCACTGGTGCCGGCCTTTCTCGAACAGCAGGAGGATGCGCTCGAGAGGGAACTCGCCGTGTTTTCTTTGGCACGGCCAATGTTTCAGGGGATTCAGAACGCCCACCTTCAGGAAATGAGGCTGGTCGAGCGGTATGTGAATTCGGGTGACTCGAGCCTCATCACCCTCTACACGGACCTCGTCCCCCGGGGGGCTAGACTCCTCGACTCCCTGGGGGTGGTGGTCAGCGGGATGGCACCGAGCTACAGCGTGGANCTGAACCAGGTCGAACGCGGCGCCCGCGACTGGCGTACGCTCCATTCCCTTCTCATGGAGGGTCCACTCTCGACCGACCCCGCCGCATTTCGCGAGAATCTGGAGGCCGATCGTGCCCGCTACGATTCCGTACGGGCTTCGGTGCGGGCCTTCGAAGACCTACTGATCCGGGACGCGGCCTTGGCTCAGGCGCGTCTGGAGCAGCGGCGTACATGGCAGTTTTGGGCCAGGTTCGGCACCGTTGGCTTGACCATCTTGGGTGCGATCGGTCTAGTGTCGGTTGGCCTGAGTCTCCAGAATCTCGCTCAGCGCGAGACACGACGTCGGCTGGAAACCGTGACCGTACGTCGAGATATGCGCTCGATCCTTAAAGGGACCGCCGATGGCCTGATCGGCGTCGATCAGGATGGGCACTGTACGTTCCTCAATGAAGCCGGGTCGACACTGCTCGGCTACTCCCCGAGCGAGCTGCGTGGGCAGGCCGTGCACTCTCGGATCCATCACACCAGGGCCGACGGCGGCGAGCATTCGGAGCGTGACTGTCCGGTCCACATCGCGTTGGGCTCAGGCAAGACTGTGCGCGTGCCGGATGACGTGTTGTGGCGCAAGGATGGGACGTCCTTTCCAGTCCAGCTCATCATCAGTCCGATGAAGGATGCGCGGAATGTGCGCGGCGTTGTCCTCACCTTCACCGACATGACCGAGATCCGTGAGGCCGAGGCGGCACTACGTGACGCCGTAAGGGCGAGGGACGAGGTGCTGGCCGTCGTATCCCACGATCTCCGGAACCCAGTCGGCACGATCGCGGCGGCGGCCGAGCTCTTGGGCGATGTCCCGCTCCCTCCGGAGCGGCAGGAGGAGCATCTCGAGACTATCGGCAGGGCGGCGGACCGCATCAATCGGTTGATCCAGGATCTCCTGGACGTCGCTCAGATCGAGGCAGGGCGGCTCTCGGTCCGGACTAAACCAGTGGATATCGTCGAGGTGTTCGAGGAAGTCTTTTCCCAAATGGGCTGGGAGGCCAATGAAGAGGAGGTCGACCTCACGGTACGTGTTGCAGCGGACCTGCCTTCGGTGAAAGCGGATCGTGATCGGATCGTGCAGGTGATGTCCAACCTCATCGACAATGGGCTGAAGTTCACTCCGGCGGGTGGGCGGGTCACGATGGCCGCATCGCGAGCGCCGGGCGGGGTATCGGTCACGGTCTCGGATACCGGTCCGGGTATCGAGCCCGAAATGGAGGAGCACCTCTTCGATCGTTTCTGGAAGGGACACGCGGACGGCACTCGGGGCGCCGGGCTGGGCCTTGCGATCGTCGACGGAATTCTTCAGGCCCACGGCACCAGGATTCACGTGGAAACTGAGATCGGCCGGGGGAGCGCCTTTTCCTTTACTCTGCCAACTGGGGACTGAAGCCCAATAATTGGCAGGAATTTCGAACGACCGAAGCATAGTCGGGGACGATGGCAAGCCGAATCTCATCTCCGGTGGAGTAACTCTCGGTCGTCGGCAGGTGCACCGTGATGACGCGGTGTCCTCCAGCCTCGGTCGGCAACTGAACCTCCACTTCGACAGCACTCCCGGTATACGTCGTGGACGTAACCGAACCCCGGAACAAGCCATGTTCGGAGGGAGTGAATCCCTCGGGCCGCACCGAGACCATCACGGGTGCGCCGTCCGGGAGCCCGGAACGATCCACACGGCAGAGGGAGCCGAAATCGGTGAGCACACACCCATCGACACCCTGGATAAGCCCTTGGAGCAAATTGGTACGGCCCACGAACGTCGCTACGAAGATCGACTCGGGATGTTTGTAGATCTCCAGGGGTGTTCCCACCTGTTCNATTNTNCCTTGATTCATGACCGCCACGCGGTCGGAGACCGCTAAGGCGTCTCTCTGGTCGTGGCTGACTAGAATACAGGTGATTCCTGCCGACCGCAGACTCCCGATCACTTCGTCGCGAACATTGTCGCGGAGATGCGCGTCCAGATTGCTGAACGGCTCATCCATCAGCACCACCACGGGCTCAGGGGCGATCGCCCGGGCCAGCGCCACGCGCTGTTGCTGCCCGCCGGAGAGTTCGTGCGGGTATCGGTCGAAGTGATGTGCTAGATCGAGAAGCTCGAGTACTTCCTTGGCGCGTCCGGGGCGTTGCTTCTTCGGGCGCCCGTGGAGCCCGAACATGACGTTTTCTCCCACCGACAAATGGGGGAAAAGCGCGTAGTCCTGGAAGACCATACCCACGCCGCGGTGTTCCGGCGAAACCCATTCACCGTTGCCCGAAACTGCCATGTCGCGAACGCGAATCGTCCCCTCATCCGGGGCTTCGAACCCGGCGATGAGTCTCAGGGTCGTGGTTTTGCCACATCCGCTGGGGCCCAGCAGAGTGAGGATCTCCCCCTCGCGGACATCGAGCGTTACGTCGGACAGGGCCTGAACAGGCCCCGGCCAATAGCTCTTGCCCACATTTTCCAGGTCGATTGCCGGCATACTTAGCGAACGCGATTGAGAATCGTTTTCAACTCGTCTCCGATGGTAGCGGATTAAGGGCGGTAGTTCAATGCGTTCTAGCCGTCCTCGGAGGGTGGGGCGTGCTCCGCGGCAAGCTCCCTGTCCCTGTACTGCGCGAGTTCCTTGATCTTCCGGGGTGCGTCCCATCCCAACGCTTCCGCCATGATGTCTGCCGCGGCTTCCGCCCCGGCGAGCCCGAAGTTCGGGCTGAACAGAAGTAGTGCCGCCCGCCGGTCCACCCGCGCAGGGCGGCGGCCCGTGCGGGGCCGCAGCCCGTGATGCCCCCGACGACGACGATGTAGATCCAGGCGATCTTGGCCAAGCCGCGTGAGGGCCTCACGCCGTCCAGCCACGTTGAATTCCTGGGGAGTGGGCATCAATCCTGGCCGGCCCAGGTGAGAAGCCGGTCGACGTGGTCGGTGGTGAATCCGGTGACACCTGCCTGCCGCAGCCGAACCGCTTCATCGAGCTCGTTGACNGTCCAGGTTANGACGTCGACACCTTCGTCTTTAGCCCGCCGTACCATGGACGGGTCATCCAGAGCGATTTCGTGACTCAAGTCGAGGACGGCAACCCGATCGGCCAACGCGAGTGACAGTGCCTGGTCGAACAGATCGGCGGTCACCACAATGAAACCGATGCGGACGGCCGCATCTACGGCTCTGATGCGTTCGAGGATGCTCCAGTCGATGCTGATGAATGTCGTGCGATCGGACATCGTGCTGTCCCGCACGATGCGCACGATACGGTCGACATCCGACGGCTCACAGATTTCCTTCACTTCGGGATAGATGTGGAGCGCTCTGCCGGCGACACGATCGAGGGCGTCGGCCAGGGTTGGGATCCTCTCGCCGGCGAATTCTGGATCGAACCAAGAACCCGCGTCTAATGTCCGCAGTTGCTCGACGGTTTGTCCCGAAACCGGCCCGCTGCCGTCCGTTGTGCGATCCAGCACGTCGTCATGAATAATTACGGGCGTGCCACACGACGCCACGTGGACATCGAATTCCACGGCACGTGCACCTGCCGTCAAGGCAGCCTCTAGAGACATGAGCGTGTTTTCGGGCGCGCGAGCCGCGTATCCGCGATGTCCAATGATCTCGATGTCGCCCAAATGACCTACTCGTCTGAGCCGAGCCCGGTGGCGTGTTGGTGGCAAGTGGCGAATGGATATCGTCGGAGGCCCACGCGCAAGGCACCTTGTTATTGCAGCGTTCCTCGTCATGGCTACGATCGTGCGAATGATCTTCCGCTGCGCCATGCCAGTGGGCGTCTCCAGGTCTGGTTCGGCCTTCCCCGCGCGACGTTGCGCCCTCGCGATTATGTAACAAAAGCGCCCCTCCTACGGTATCACCCTGACGAAATCCTTCAGCGTTGGAGAGAATCGTGGTTGACCCGCGCCTTCCGTTGCGTAGTTTTGGGTCGATTGTTTGCTGATCGGGCATATGGTGGAGGGACGGGGTTCTAGTGGGGGAGTGAGCCCGAGGAGGCTTTGGGAGTAAACATTTGAAGGAATCGATCTAGGAGTAAGGATGATGATTGGACGTAGCCCGCTGTTTTCTTGTGTGACCGTGCTCTTCGCGTTGACCCTTTTGGGCGGCACGGCGCTTCAGGCTCAGCAGACTGTAAGCAGCCGCTTCCGTGTGTTCATTCCGGACTTCCAACCCCTGAATGAAGAGGACGACGACTTCGGCAAGGATCTGGCCGATGAGCTGCGGGACCTGATCGACGACATGCTTACCCACAGTGCAGTAGACGAGGACGACATCAAGGACGCCCTCAAGGAATACGACCTTGACATGGAGGACCTTAACTGCATCACCTCCCGTCAGCTCGCCCTTCAAAAGAACTATCAGGTCGTGCTGTGCGCACGATACNCGGGTACGAAAGAGCGGTGGGAGATCCAAGGCATCCAGTTCGTGGATAGTGGGACCGGAGAAGTTTTTGCGGTCGACAACATCCTGTCCGCNGAGAAGATGGAGGAAGAAGCGGCCCAGCAGATCGTTNAGTCCTTCGAACTCTTCGTCGAGCAGACNAGGGTAGCGATCTTCTGCCGCGATTACGCCCAGAGCCAGCAGTGGGAGAACTCACTCCAGAACTGNGACCGGGCGCTCGAGCTTAACCCGACTTCGATTACCAGCCGGTATACAAGAGCCAACGTACTCCGGCAGACGGACCGTTACGAGGATTCCTTGGAAGAGACCCAGCGCGTGCTCGAGTATGATCCGTATCATACGAACGCCCTGTTGCTCGGTGGTTTCCTGGCCAGCAACATCAGCGGCCAGGAGGATTTGGCTCGCGATTTCTATAACCGGTACCTCGAGCAGGACCCGACGAATGCGTCCGTGCGCATGAACGTGGCGTACGACCTGGCACAACAAGGGGACGCCCTCGGAGGCATGCTGATCATCGAGCAGGGAGTCGAACTCGACCCCGACAACATCGCCTTCTATGAGCAGTTGGGGAACTTCGCATTCGCCGGAGCGGAGCGAGTGCGGAGAGAGGCGGCGCTCGATGGAAGCGACGGGCTGACGGCTCAGGTCCGCGAGTTGTACGGCAAAGCCATCGCGGCCTACGAGCGGGTCTTTGACGACAAGGGCGAGGAGATGTTGGTGTCGCAGCTCCGCAACGTGGCCGCGGCGCAACTCACCCTCGGCAACATGACTGAAGCGGCCTCGTTTAGCGAGCGCGCGATCGCGTCGCACCCGGAGGAAGCCAGTCTGCGGGACATCTATGCCCGGGCGCTCTACGATTCCGGTCAAATCAGCGAGGCGGTCACGGCCCTTTCGGCCATCGAGGAAATCGATCCTGACTGGCCCAACCTGCACCTCCGTATGGCCTCCTGGATGACAGAGGAGGGGCGTATCGAAGACGCAGTACCGGTACTTGAAAGTGCGGTCGCGCATGGAGCCACACCGGACCAGGCGGCGAACATGATCTTCAGCTTCGCCTACTCGAACTACGTTCAACCTCAGGAGAAGAACTATTCTCGGTTTATCGAGTTGGTTCTGCTTGCCAAGGAATTCGAAGTCGGCCTCGAAGCTCGTGAGCAGTACGACTTCTGGCACGGTTACAGTATTTTTACGCTTGCCATTGAAGCGCAGACGGCGGAGGACGTGGCGGGGGCCAACCGGTCCCTACCGATGTTCCGGCAGGCGCTTGGACTCTTCCAGGAGGGCAAAGGATACGCCGACCGTACCGCCTCGATCGAATATCAGGTCTACGTAGACAACACCAACACTTACATCGAAATCCAGGACGCGATCATCAGGCGCGCCAACCGCTAGTAGCTCGCGCACAAAGGAGCGTCCAAGACGCCGCAGGAGTTTTTTCTCCTGCGGCGTCTTCTTGTTGGTGTCAATGTAATTGTGGTTGATCTGCGGCATGCCTGACTTACATGTTGGGTCGATTGTAGGTATCGGGTCCGGTGGGAGGAGTTCGAGTTTTGGCACGGTTACGTCCTTAGTGCGTATCCCGAAGAGCTGCTGGCCCCCGAGGACGCTGACGACGCGGCGCGGCTGGCGAGCGAATCGGACGCTTCCGATGTTCCAGGAGGCCCTCCTCCACTTCCAGCGAGGCGAGGGACATACCGGCCGCACGCAGGGACTCGCGTGGGAGCAACGAGTAGAAGACGTTNNCCAGTACATCGACATCCAAGAGCGACTTATCGTGCGGGCCAACCGCTAGTAGGTCCGCTCTCTTACGGGTGCATAGAAACCCGNCAGGCCCCAACACACTCACGGTCTTTCGCCAACTTGTAGAACTATCGAAATGTGTGGGAAAGAGTGGGTAAGTCCTGCAGTTGGTGGTTTTGGCTCACAATTCTTTCCGAATTGGTCGTGGCNTTNGGTGGGTAANTTATCCTGTAACTNNTTGTAANTANTGNTCTTATACCGNCTACCNGCGGTTTCCATACCCAAACAAAAACCGAAAACTATTTGTCCTAAAAAGGCTTGACGGCTCTTGAAGTCGAGTCGTATCTTGGTCTCGTTGTACCACTCNTTACCACTTTAACCCACAGAGTGACACGGCGTGACNAGCTTTCTGGGCAGGTATGAGTTCCAGNTGGACGAGAAGGGGCGGGTCAGCCTTCCGTCGGCGTTTCGCCGAGAGGCCGNCGGTGACCGNTTCGTCNTNCTCCANTGGAGANCGCCTGCCCTCACGCTNTTNCCGNTGGCATCCTGGGCCGCCACGCAGGAGCGNCTCNTGNCGTTNCGNAGAAANCANNCNGAGGCNTGGGGNGACGTGCTNGCCATTACNTCCAGCGCNGTNGAGGTNTCGCCCGACAAACAAGGCCGGATTCTCATCCCCGCCTGGTTGAAGGAAGCGGCTGGCCTCGACGACAGGGTGCTACTCCTAGGGAACATCGATCGGGTCGAGTTATGGCAACCTGAAGAGTTCGGGAAAGTGGCACGCACCGGTTCCGCCGAGTTCGAAAAATTCTCCAACCAGATTTTCGGGTGACCTGTGTCCTTACCTCTTCGAGTGGCTGAGGCTCCTGTGAGCGAGTGGACGGAGTCGCCCGCCGATTTTCACGACCCCGTTCTGGTACGAGAAATGATGGAGTTCCTAACGCCCTCCGGTAAAGGCGTTTATCTGGATGGTACGGTTGGAGGTGGAGGCCATTCCGCCATCCTCTTGGAGGGTTGTGCGGACTGCCGGATCATCGCTGTGGACCGTGATTCGGATGCTTTGGAGGCGGCGAGAGAACGCTTGGCCCCCTTCGGGGCTCGAGTGCGATTCATCCAAGCGCGATTCGATGAAGCGCTTCGTTCTGCCGACCTGCCCGAGCCCCTCGCCGGAGTCCTTCTCGATCTGGGCGTGAACTCACACCAACTCGACTCGGATCGGCGGGGCTTCGCCTTCAGGGTCGGTGTGGACTTGGACATGCGCATGGACGGTGCCCGAGCCGGTGAGCCAAGCGCGGCTGAAATCCTCAACTCGGAGTCGGAAGCGGAGTTAGCCCGGATCTTCCACGAATACGGAGAAGAACCCCGCTCCCGTCGGCTTGCACGGGTCGTCGTCGAGCGTCGGGCCGCGACACCGCTGAGGACGAGCGACGACCTGGTCGCTGTCCTCTACAAGACGCTGGGTAGGGCTCCGAAACCCAAGGAAAAGGCGCGGATCTTCCAAGCCCTGAGAATCGTCGTCAACCAAGAACTCGTGTCCCTGGAACGTGGCCTCACGGAATTTCGGGATGTGATGGCGCCGGATGCACGGATGGTGGTGATCTCGTACCACTCGCTCGAGGATCGGCTGGTCAAGAATGCGTTCCGCGATTGGAGCCGCTCCTGCATCTGCCCGCCGGGGATGCCAGTGTGCACCTGCCGAGGTGCGCCACTGGGGAAGGTGCTGACCAGGAAGGCCGTACGTCCGAGTGACGTCGAAGTGCACCGGAACCCGCGCTCCCGTAGCGCGCGCCTGCGGGCCTGGCGAAAGGCATGAGGCGTTCCCGTTCTGGTCGTGTCGGTTCTGGCCGCTTCGGGTCTAAGCTGGGCGTGCTCGTGCTGGGCTTTGCCGGTCTCCTCTCTGCTTTGAGCCTCGTGACCTGGCGCCAGAGTCGTGCCCGTGAGGCGCTGGCGGAGTTGGACCAGCTTGAAAAATCGCTCTCGCTCGCAGAGTCGGACCGGACCGTGCTCGATCGACGGATTCAGGGCCTGAGCAGCTTGGCTCGGATTTCGTCGGTTGCTCAGGAGCACCTCGGTATGCACCACCCGGAGGCGTCCGAAGAGGCCTCCGAAATCGTGTGGCTTCCGGGAACTGCCCAATGAGACGCCGAAAGCGCGCGATTGATACCAGGGTGAAGGTACGTCGGAGGGTGCTTCTCGCGTGCTGGTTGTTGAGCGGAGGCCTGATCGTGGCCCGAGCCGCCCAGGTGCAGGTGGTTCAAGGTCCGTTCTGGAGAGAGCAGGCGGAGAACCAGCACCACACGAGTGTGGAGATTGCTGCGGTTCGGGGGTCGGTGCTCGACCGATCGGGTGTCGAGTTGGCTATCAGTGGCGAGACCTTCGACGTGAGCGTGGCTCCGAGGGAGCTTCGAGACGTGGAGGTCGTGACACGTCTGTTGGTCGAGACACTCGGTCTGGACGAGCAGGTCGTACGTGCGGCTACGGCGTCGTCGAAACCTTGGAGACTTCTCCCAGAGGCCCATCCGCCCTCCGTGCGCGAAGTACTCGAGGATGTTCCCGGCGTTTACCTCAAGCGTGAGCACCGTCGCTTCTACCCCCAAGGTGGCTTGGCCAGGGGTCTCCTCGGGACGGTGCGGGGAGGCGAGGCCTCCGGCGGGATCGAGCAGGCGTACGACCACGTCCTCCAAGGAGTCATGGGCCAGGCCGTCTTGGCGACGGGCCCTACCGGTAAGTCGATCCCGGGGGAGAGCGTTGTCGTGGAGAGACCGCGGGAGGGTGGCCAGGTCGTTCTGACCCTCGATGTGGACGTGCAGGAGATTGGGCGGCGGGTGTTGACGGAGGCCATCCAAGAGACCGGGGCCCGAGGTGGAGAACTCGTCATGACGGATCCGGGCACCGGAGATGTTCTCGCTATGGTATCCATTCAGGGGGAGTCCACCAACGTCTTGTCGGCGATCAACACGCCTTACGAGCCCGGCTCCACCCTCAAGCCGCTCACTGTGGCCGGCCTCTTGCAGAATGGGTTGGCATCCCTCGAAGACGTATTCGACACGGAATCCGGCTCGTGGACCGTGGAGGGCCGGACCATCGAAGACGTGAATAGCGAACACGGTCCAATGACACTGGCACGGGCTTTGCAAATTTCCTCGAGCGTGGGCGTGGCGAAAGCGGCACAGGTCATGAGTCCTGCGGTCCAGTACGAGAACCTCCGCGACTTCGGGTTCGGGGCGCTGACCGGGATTGGCCTTCCCGGGGAATCCAGGGGCAAGCTACGCCTCCCAGAGGATTGGAGCGGGCAGTCGCCGGCATCTCTTGCGATTGGATATGAGATTTCAACGACACCCCTCCAGATGGCCATGGCCTATGGAGTTCTGGCGAATGGGGGCATGCTCATGAAGCCCCGGCTCGTCAAGGAGATCCGAGATTCGAACGGAAAAGTGACCGACCAGTTCCCTCCCCGGACTGTGCGGAGGGTTGTTTCTCCGGATGTGGCGCGTGAGGTGACCGATGCGCTCGTGGGCGTCGTGGAAGACGGAACGGGGACACGTGCCCAACTCGGCGCCTTGAAGGTGGCGGGCAAGAGCGGAACATCACGCGCTTACTCCGACAGCGCGTACCAAGCTGGGGAATACTTCGCTTCCTTCGTCGGATTCTTCCCCGCCGAAGACCCGCAGCTCGTCGTCATGGTCAAGTTGGACCACCCTCAGGGGTCTTTCTACGGAGGATCCGTCGCGGCGCCGGTCACAAGGGCCACGATGGAAGCCGTTCTGGCGGCACGGGACGCGCCCATCGATCGCCGGGTTTTCGTCGCCCGGGCCCAAGAGCTCACCGTTCCCCCCACGAAGGCCAACGGTGGTGAGTTGCCTCTCGTAGTACGATTCGCGGAGGTCCGCCTAGGTGAGAATCCAGGGTCGACTCCGATGCGGGGGTCGAACGTGTCCGTATTGTCCGAGTCCGCGTTGCTCGGGGACCTGTCCCCCGCGGACCTGCGGCCCGAGGACAGGACCATGGCGAGGGTCCCAGATGTTGTGGGACTCCCCGTTCGCACTGCGGCACGACGCCTCCACGAGGCGGGCCTTCGGGTTGAGTTGGATGGCTCGGGCGTGGTGAGGAAAATGGTACCTGAGGCAGGCTCGATGGTGATCCCGGGCGACACGGTGCGCGTAGCGTCCGTAGTGGCGTCCGCAGACGAGAGTGAAGATGACTAGTTCTCCGTCCACTCTCCAGGTGGTCACAGCAGCCCTCGAGGTCGCCGGCCTCATCGAAGTGATTCACGGTTCGAATGATGTGGAGATTTCTGGTGTGACGCAGGATTCGCGCACGGTTCAGCCCGGCAACCTTTTCTTGGCCTGGCGCGGTTCAGCTCTGGACGCGCACGACTTCGTGGCACAAGCAGCCGAAATGGGTGTGGCTGCAGCCGTGGTGGAGCGGTACGTTCCCGAGGCTGAGATTCCGCAGATCCAGGTGTCGGATGGTCGCTTGGCCGCGGCCTTGGCTGCTGACGTGATGCTCGGTTCTCCGTGGGCCGAACTGTTCACCGTTGGGGTGACTGGCACGAACGGGAAGACGACCACAGCACTTCTCGCCCAGCACCTGCTGGGCTCCCGCGGTGCCGCGGCGGCGCTGGGTACGCTTGGGCTCATCGAACCCGACGGCTCGGTGAGAGAAGGGACCGGCGGGCTCACGACGCCTGGCCCCGTTGCCATCTCCACTTGGCTGGCCGATCTGGCTGAGGAAGGGGCCAAGTCGGTAACCGTGGAGGCCTCTTCTCACGCACTCGATCAGAGGCGCCTCGACGGGGTCCGCTTCGATGCGGTGGTGTTCACCAATCTGTCCCAGGACCACCTCGACTATCACACGGACATGGCCGCCTATTTCGAGGCCAAGTCACACCTTCTCAATCTGATGAAGACGAAAGGTTGTGCGGTCATCAACGCCGCCGACGCGCACTGGAAGAATCTGCCCGTCGAAGGGCGCAACACAGTCACCTATGGCATCGACGAACCGGCCGACCTACGAGCGGAAATGATCGAGCCGGGTCCGTCCGGAACCAGGTTCCGCATGGTAAGCCCGTCCGGCGAAGTCGACGTCGACCTGCCGCTCATCGGCCGCTTCAATATCGAAAACTGTTTGGCGGCGGCGGGTGTGGGCACGGTCGCCGGCATGTCCCTCGACGCCGTGGCGGACCGGCTCGCAAGCGTACCACAGATTCCTGGCCGACTCGAGGTGGTGGCGCGGAGGCCCTTTACGGTCGTGATCGACTTCGCGCATACGCCCGACGCACTTCGCGGAGTCCTGACCATGATGCGCCCGCTCACATCCGGGCGTCTGATCGTCGTATTCGGCGCGGGCGGCGATCGGGACCGCGGCAAGCGGCCCGAGATGGCGCGGGCCGTCGCACAAGTGGCGGATCTGGTCGTAATCACGTCCGACAACCCCAGGACCGAGGATCCGGAATCCATCATCGATGACATCGTCTCGGGGATGAACGGGTCCCCATTCGAGCGGATGGGTGACCGCCGTGAGGCGATCGGCTACGCGCTCGCTCAGGGTCGGGCAGGGGACCTCGTGCTGCTCGCTGGGAAGGGACACGAGCGGTATCAGGTCGTCGGCACGGAGCGGCAGCCGTTCGACGAGAGGCTGATCGTCGAGGAACAACTCGGCCGGATGGGAGAAGCGGTGTGAACCCTCTCTTCGAATGGACCGACGAGCAGGTGAGAACGGCTTTGCACGTCCCACCCCATGAGGATTGCGACCTCGTCTTCACCGGTATCTCGACGGACAGTCGCACGACTCGTGAGGGGAACCTCTTCGTTGCTCTGCACGGGGACAACTTCGACGGGCACGACTATGTGTCCGACGCCCTCGGTCGGGGAGCACGTGGCGCCGTGGTAGCCCGCTCCGTCGAGGCCGACGGTGCCTACGTGTACTCCGTGGAAGACACGCTGTTGGCCCTGGGACAGCTCGCCTTATATCGCCGGAAGCACCTCGACACCGTTGTGGTGGGCATCACAGGGTCATCAGGAAAGACAGGGACCAAAGAGTTGACCCGGGCAGCGATCGAGGGTTCGCGCCGGGTCCACGCCACACCCGGAAACCTGAACAACCGTATTGGCTTGCCGCTGACGCTGCTCGACACGCCCGATGAAGCCGAGGTCGTCGTGCTCGAAATGGGTACGAACGAGCCGGGAGAGATCGCTGAGTTGACTCGGATCGCTGAACCCCAAATCGGCGTCGTGACGACCGTCTCCGACACCCACGTGGAGAAGCTGGAGTCTCTCGAAGGCGTGCTGGAAGAAAAGCTCGACCTCCTTCGGGGACTTCCGGATGACGGTAAGGCGATCGTGGGTGACGAGCCGGCCACCCTGTCCGAATATGCCGGCCGCATCCCCCGCCACGTTCTGGTTGTGGGCCTCGGTACGGGTGCGGACGCCGAGTATCGTCCGGACAACCCATCGGTGGACGACCAGGGGTGCTGGAGCTTCGTTTGGCGCGGAGAGCCCGTGCACCTACGGGTTCCGGGGCGCCACTCTGTCCAGAACGCTCTCCTCGCCCTGACGGTAGCCGAACTGCTGGACGTTCCTGCCGCTGAGGCCGTCGCTGGCGTCGGCCAAGTCGAAGCCGGTGCCCTGCGCGGGGAGATCAGGCGGATCGGTGGGCTCACGCTGATCGTCGATTGTTACAACGCGAACCCGCAAAGTTTGCGCGCCGCGTTGGACTTGCTGGTGGACTTCGAGCCTGGCCGGACCAAAGTGGCGGTGCTCGGAAGTATGCTCGAGCTGGGGGCCAGGAGCGAGGAACTCCACAGGGTGCTCCTAGGGGAGGCATCCACACTCGGATTCGACCTGATCGTCGCCACCGGTGACTTCGCCCGCCCGCGAGAGCCCGGCGAGGACGGGCCGACGACTCTTTCCGTGGTGGACCCGCTCGAGGCCTACGAGGAGCTACGCGGAAGGCTCACCGGAGACGAGGTCTTGCTGATGAAGGCGTCGCGGGGTGTGGCGTTGGAGCGACTGATCCCTCTGTTCGAGAACGACTTCGGCGGATCGAATCAGGCGTCCGGGGAGCTGGAGGCCTGATGTTCTATCATCTGTGGCCCGACTTGGCGGAGGTCTTTAGCGTGTTCAACGTCTTCCAGTACATCACGTTCCGCGCCGCCGGAGCGCTCGTGACGTCGCTGGGACTGGCGTTCTTGCTGGGGCCAATGACCATTCGGGTCCTCCAACGCTCCCGCATCGGCCAGGTGGTGCGTTCGGATGGACCGCAGACCCATCTTGTAAAAGCGGGGACCCCGACGATGGGTGGGACCCTGATCGTCATGTCGGCGGGCGTTTCCACGCTGATGTGGGCCGAGTTGACCAACTCGTATACGGTACTGGCGCTGCTGACTTTCGTGGCGATGGGCGCCATCGGCTTCATGGACGATTATCTCAAGGTCGTCCAGGGCCGGCCGGCTGGCTTGGTAGCTCGTTATAAGATGCTAGGCACGTTGGCGTTTGGACTCGGCTTGGGGCTCTTCCTGCTCCTCCGTCCGATCTCGCCCTTGGCACCGAACCATACCATGGTGCCGTTCTTCTCCGACGTGGCATTGGTCTTGAGTCCTTGGTTCTACGTGGTGTTCGTCGGATTCGTCGTCTCGGGCAGCGCGAACGCGGTGAACCTCACGGATGGACTCGACGGGCTGGCCACCGGCCTGATGGCGATCGCCGCGTCCACGTTCGCGGTCTTCGCGTACCTGCTGGGCCGTGCGGACTACTCCGAGTACCTGCGCCTCTTCTATCTGCCCGGTGCGGGGGAGTTGTCCGTGCTGGCGCTTGCTCTGGCGGGTGGCTGCCTCGGTTTCCTCTGGTACAACACACATCCCGCAGAGGTCTTCATGGGCGACACGGGTTCGCTCGCTCTGGGAGGTGTCCTCGGGGCTATGGCCATCCTGCTCAAGGCGGAGTTTCTCCTGGTGATCGTAGGGGGCGTCTTCGTCGTGGAGGTGCTCTCCGTGATCCTCCAGGTCGGATTTTTCCAATACACGAGGTGGAGGCACGGCACCCCTCGAAGACTCTTCAGAATGGCCCCGATCCATCACCACTTCGAGCAGTTGGGATGGCCTGAAAGTAAGGTCGTAGTCCGTTTTTGGGTCATGGGAATCCTGTGCGCGATGGTCGCGTTCAGCGCGCTCAAGATCCGGTGAGGAACTGTCGCTTTGAACACGCTGAAAGGCGAAAAAGTCGCCGTTGTCGGTTTGGCCGCGTCCGGACGGGCGGCGGCACAGTTGGCACTAGAAAAAGGAGGGAAAGTCCATGTCTCGGATTTGCGCACTGATGCCGCAACTCATGCTCGTGGAGCCGAGCTCAGAGCACTCGGAGCCGAGGTCGATCTGGGAGAACACCCGCTCGATCGTATCGCCGACGCCNCTACGGTCGTNGTCAGTCCAGGCATCCGNCCNGACNCTCCGGTGCTCANNGAGCTCGNNGAACGGGGNGTACGTTGGATCTCNGAGCCTGAGTTCGCCTTTCGGTTCTTCNATGGTCCACTGATCGCNGTGACTGGAACGAACGGCAAGACGACNACGGCGGNCNTGNTNGCGCACCTGCTCGANGAGGACGGNCTCGACGTGGCNNTGGGCGGNAACATNGGTGCCGCNNTCGGNCCNNCCGCCTCCGANCTCGCGCTNCGGGATNNANGGCCCNGCGTGGTATGTCGTGGAGATGAGNTCGTTCCAGTTGGCAGCGATCGATCGGTTCAAGCCGGACATCGGTGTGGTGACCAATCTGGCCCCGGATCATCTCGACTGGTATCCGAGTGTGGAATCCTATTACGCCGACAAGGCCAACGTCTTCCGCAATGCCGATGACGACAGCTGTTGGGTGCTGAACGAAGGCGACTCCGCTGTCGCTGACCTGGCGGAGGGCATTCCTGGCCGTCACTTCTACTTCGGCAGATCGAGCAGTGGCCGTCCGGGCGCCCCCCGGGGTGCCCACTGCGACGGTGACGTGCTGACGCTGGACCTGTCCGGGGCGCCGGAGCCCTTAGGCCACGCCGAGGACATCGCCCTCCTCGGGGCCCACAACCTGGAAAACGCCCTGGCAGCATCAACCGCGGCCGGGCTGGCGGGCGCCTCCCCAGAATCGATTCGACGGGGTCTTTCTACGGCCAAGGCCCTTCCACACCGTACTGAAAACGTGGCCGAGGCGGACGGAGTGCGGTGGGTCAACGATTCCAAGGCAACCAACGTGGCCGCGGCTCGGTCCGCAATCAACAGCCTCGACGGGGCCCTGCTCGTCCTGCTCGGCGGAAAGGACAAGGGCGAGGACTTCTCGCTGCTGGTTGAAGCGCTCTCCAAGGCTGACGCCCGTGTGTTGGCGTTTGGCCAGGCCGGGCCACGGATATGCAAAGCTCTGGACGGTCATGTGCCAGCTGAGCTGCTACCCGGAGGCTTCGACGAGGTCATGGAGGCCGCCACCCACCGTGCGGTCCCGGGGACCACGGTCCTCTTGTCGCCGGCTTGCTCNAGCTACGACATGTTCACGAGCTACGAGGAGCGGGGAACCCGGTTTGCGGAGTTGGCCAAGGCCTCTTCAAGGGACGCAGAGCGCTGATGGCCCGACCCGTGGACGTGTCTCCGTCCGGGCCTCTGGCCCTGCCCATCACTGGTATAGGAAGTGGATGGGAGCCCGCCGCGATCATGACGCTCACACTCCTGCTCCTCTCCCTCGGACTGGTCACACTGTATTCCGCCAGTGCCTTTCTCGCTCAGGGACAGGCCTTGCCGGATTACTACTACGTGCTCCGACAGGCGACCGGAGCGGCGGCTGGCCTGGCCATTCTCGGCGTCTGTGCTTGGATCCCTCACGACCTTTGGCGACAGCTCTCGTTACCCATGGTCGTCGTGGCGTGGCTGCTCCTCATATTCGTGATCTTGCCGAGCACCGAGACCATCGCGCCCTTGACCAACGGCGCACGCCGATGGATCCGCTTCGGCGGCCTGAGCCTGCAGCCGTCCGAGTTGGCCAAGGTGGCCGTCGTTGTCTGGACGGCGGCACGCGCAGTTCGAAAGCAGGATGAGTTCTCGAGCCTGAGCCGAGGTCTGGTCCCGTTCCTCCTCGTATGGACTGCGTTGATGGTGCCGATCGCACTCGAGCCGGATCTATCGACGGCGTTGCTCGTGGGTGTGATCGGGTGTCTGATCGTCTACGTGGCGGGCGCTCGGCTGACGCACTTTGTCTTCTTGGGTCTGCTCGCGGCTCCGGTGCTGTATAGCCAGTTGGACGTGGCTTTTCGGGCTCGCCGCGTGCTGGCGTACCTGAACCCTTCGGCCGACCCGACCGGCGCCGGCTTCCAGGTGCAGCAGTCACTTCTCGCGTTCGGCTCTGGCGGCGTCGCCGGCGTGGGGTTTGGACAAGGCCGGCAGAAGTTCGGATTTCTTCCTGAGGCTCACAACGATTTCATTTTCGCGATGATCGGGGAGGAGTGGGGACTGATCGGTGTCACGGCGACGGTACTCCTCTATCTGCTCCTGATTCTGATCGGCTTTCGTGTCGCGTCTCGTGCTCCCGACCTCTTCGGACAGCTGCTGGCGGTTGGCCTGACCAGCACGATTGCCCTGCAGGCCATCCTTCACATGGCCGTGGGGCTGCGTTTGGTGCCGGCCACGGGCTTGGTGCTACCGCTGATCTCCTACGGACGCTCGCACTTGGTGGTCACGCTGGCCTGTTTGGGGATTCTCATGAGCATCTCCCGGGCGAGCGGCCTTCACGGCAGGGGTACCCCGCCCGTGAGAAGGAGGGCCCGTGCATGAGGGTCCAGTCGTGGTCTTCGCCGGAGGCGGCACTGGGGGCCACCTCTACCCGGCTCTGGCAATTGCGGACGAACTCCTGCGGCAACGTCCGGACGTGCGGGCGTTCTTCCTCGGTGCACGCAGGGGGATCGAGGCTCGGGTGCTCCCAGAGCGGTCGCTGGATCATCAACTCCTTCCCGTACGAGGGATCCATCGCGGCGAATGGTGGTCGAATCTGGGAGTTCCCTTTGCTCTCGTGTCCTCGTTGGCGTCCACGCTCGGAATCCATGGTCGAATCCGTCCGGAGTTGGTCGTGGTGACGGGTGGTTACGCCGGTGCCCCTGCGGGCTTGGTGGCGGTCGCCATGGGGACACCGCTGGTGCTCCAGGAGCAGAACGCATGGCCCGGAGTCACGACTCGTCTCTTGTCGCGGTGGGCAGCGCAGGTACACCTCGGGTTTGCCGAGGCGTTGGCGAAATTACCCGCTCGTGCACGGAAGGTGTCGCGGGTTTCAGGGTGTCCGATCCGAACCCTTCCCGAGAACGTGCCCGACCGGCGAGATGTGCTTCTAGACATGGGATTCGAGCCGCATCGGAAGCTCCTGCTGGTGACCGGCGGAAGCCAAGGATCCCTTGCGCTGAACGAGTTGATGCTGGAAGCCGTCAGGTCCGTGGCCGCCGGAGAGCGTGCCGCCTTGGATGAATGGCAGGTGATCTGGATGACGGGCCCGACCCACCACGCCTCGATCATCGAAGAGCTCTCTTCGTGTGGGGACCCGCAATGGGTCCGAGCGGTTCCATACATCGGGGACATGCCTCGGGTTCAGGGCGCTACGAATCTTGCGCTGTCGCGGGCGGGCGCCATGACCACCTCGGAGTTCTTGGCCTGGGGAGTACCAGCCATCTTGGTACCGCTTCCCACCTCCGCTGAGAATCACCAAGCGCTGAATGCTCATGCGCTGCAAGAGGCGGGGGCCGCCGTATACCTGGATCAGGAGGGACTGACGGCGGAGGTGTTGTGGGCGACCATCGCCGGTTTGGCGGAGGACCCTCAGGCGCTCGCCACCATGAGTGAGCGCGCACGGGAGCGCAGCCGGCCGGACGCCACTTCCGACATCGTCGGCGAGATCGTGGGCTTGCTTCCGGATCCCAAGCCGGGTGGTGGCCAATGATCGCACTTCATCCGGACTCGAGCTTCGTGAACGCGCCATCGGACGAGCGTGATCTCCGCCGGCTCTCGAACGAGGGGCGAGTGCACTTCATGGGCGTGGGGGGTGCCGGCATGTGTGCGCTGGCCGAACTATTCGCGAAGCTCGGCGGCAGCGTGTCGGGGTGTGACCTCCGGCCGGGATCGAGCACAGACAAGCTCCGGGCCCTGGACGTACAAATACACGAGGGGCACGAGGCGAGTCACGTGGAGGGGGCGTCGGCTCTCGTCGTCAGCTCGGCCGTCCCAACGGACCACCCGGAGATACAGGAGGCGCTGGACCGGGGGATTCCGGTCTTCAAGCGAGCGGAGGCCTTGGGCCAGTGGGTCAATCAGGGTCGCGTGCTGGCGGTTGCTGGCACACACGGCAAGACCTCCACCACGGCGATGGCAACGGAGATTCTCGCCGCAGCGGGGATGGATCCGACTGGCCTTGTCGGCGGCCGCGTGTCGGCTTGGGGCGGTAACCTTCGGAGCGGCGGCGATCTCTATGTGGTCGAGGCTGATGAATACGACCGGTCATTCCTGCAGCTGAAGCCCGCAGTGGCCGTCGTGACCAACGTCGAGGCCGACCACCTCGACATCTACGGTGCCCTCAAAGGTGTCATGAAGGCTTTTCGGGAGTTCCTCGAGGGCCTTCTGCCAGACGGGTCGGCCGTCATCTGTGCGGACGATCACGGGGCGAGCAGGCTCGTCACCGGCTTCGAGTCTCGAGTGCGTACTTACGGTCGGAGCGCGGGCGCGCATATACGCGCGGTGGACGTCGAGGCTAGAGAGAGCGGCATGGATTTCCGGGTGATCGACGAGGGTGTCGACCGCGGGACCTTCCGGCTCCAGGTGCCCGGAGTTCACAATCTGCTGAATGCGCTGGGCGCCGCAGCTGCGGCTCGGTGCTTCGGGGTGGATTGGAGCACCGTGCACGACGGGCTCAGCGCCTATGAGGGTGTTGAGAGGAGATTCGAAACGGTCGGGCTGGGGCGGGGGATCCTGATCGTGGACGACTACGCGCACCACCCCTCAGAGATCCACGCTACGCTGGCGGCTGCGCGGGGCGCCCACCCGGGCCGACGGATCGTGGCTGTTTTTCAACCGCACCTGTTCACGCGCACACGGGATTTTGCCGATGAGTTCGGAGAAGCGCTTTCCGCAGCCGACTCGATCTGGGTCACCGACGTGTTTCCGGCCCGCGAGAATCCAATCGAGGGCGTAACGGGCGAGATGGTCGCCCTCGCAGCTGAGCGGGCGGGCGCCCAGGTGCGTTATCACGCCGACGTGAACACCCTGGCGGACACCCTCGCGGAAGAGCTCGCGTCGGATGACCTCCTCCTTACGATGGGTGCAGGGTCGATCGACCGCGTGGCGTACGAAGTCCTGGCACGCCTTGAGGAGCCGCCTGATGCGTAAGCTGCTCCGTGTTGTCGCCCTGTGGGGAACGATGGCCGGAGGTGTGGCGCTGGCCGTCGCGTGGCTTCCGGACGCCCTCGCTGAGCTCGAGTTGTTCCGGGCCCGCGAGTACAAGGTCGTCGGAACTCGCCTCCTCGAGAAGAAGCAGGTCTTGGCCGCGGCGGAGATTTCACCGTTCCTCAGCGTGTTCGATGATTTGACGCCGATAGAGCAACGTCTCGCACAGCATCCGCTGGTCAGGCGCGCCCACGTCACCACGGAGCTTCCGGCGACCCTTGTGGTCACGATCGAAGAGCGGGTTCCGGTTGGGTTTGTGGTGAGTCCGGTGCTCGAACCGGTGGATCGGGATGGAGAGGTCCTCCCGCTGGATCCGGTCGAACAGGGGTTGGATCTCCCCGTCCTGATCGGGGCGGGGGGGGCAGCCGCCCTATCACCTTCCCAGCGGCGGATTCTGGCGATGGAGGCGGACCGGCTCGCGTCGGATGATCCCACGTTCCTGGCCACCGTCTCGGAGATTGCGATCGATGCCCGGGGAGACGTGACTGCGGTGGTGACCGAGTTGGTGAGCGGGGACCTTCTCCTTCGATTCCGTCCGCCACTCTCGCACCGGCGACTCCATGACGGCCTCACTGTATTGGAGGATGCCATTCACCGCCGCCCTGATCAAAGAGCCGCCGTGCTCGATCTTCGGTTCGAGGATCAGGTGGTGGTTGGGTATGCTGAGCAGGGCACCCGGCTTCGGTCCGAGGTGTCGGCCCCGAGGAGCGATCAGTAGATGCAGTCGATTTTGATCGCCGGTGTCGATCTCGGCACGACCAAAACTTGCGCGGTGATCGCGGAGGTCCACGAAGACCCGTGCCTCCGAAAGGACCTCAAGATTCTCGGGGTGGGGCAGGCTCCGAGCCTAGGGATGCGGGACATCGTCACCCATGTCGAAGGCGCGACCCAATCCGTGAAAGCGGCAATGGAAGAGGCTGAGCTCATGGCCGGCGCGAAGGTGGATCGGGTGTATGTGGGAATTAGCGGTGAGCATGTCCGGGCAGCTACGTCTCCGGGCGTCGTCGCCGTTACGGACGATGAGATCTCGGCCTTCGATCTACGCCGTGTTCACGAGGTGGCTCGCGCCGTTGCCCATCCGCCCGATCGTGAACTCCTGCACGCCATCCCACAGGATTACATCGTGGATAGCCGCGCTGGGATCAAGGATCCGGTGGGGATGGTGGGCACCAGGCTCGAGGCGGAGATCTATCTCGTGACTTGCACCTCATCGGCGGCCGAGAACATCAGGAAGTCGGTCCAGCGGGCGGGTTACCGAGTTCAGGAATTGGTGCTCGAATCCCTTGCGGCGGCCCGGTCGGTCCTCACTGAGGATGAGAAGGAAGTGGGCGTCGCAATGGTCGAGCTCGGTGCTTGTACTACCAACCTTGCAGTCTATTGCGACGGCGAACTCCGACATCTTGCGGTCCTCCCCTTTGGGGGAGCCACGGTTACGAACGATCTCGTGAGGGGCTTGTCGATTCCCTTTGCCGAAGCCAAGCGGGCGAAGGAGCAGTTTGGTGTGGCGTTCGCCCAACTCGTGGATCCGCAGGAGACGGTGGAGTTGCCGGGCCCGAGCCCGGGGCAGATCAGGCATGTCGCCCGGGAACTGATTGCCCACGTCGTCGAGCAACGTCTCGACGAGATGTTCGGCCTGGTCCACGCCGAGCTGGAGGCTGAAGGCCTGTTGAACAAGCTGGGGGCGGGCATCGTGCTCACCGGAGGCGCGTCGACCTCGTATGGAACCGTGGAACTGGCTCAGCAGGTGTTCGCGGCACCCGTACGCAGTGGTGTCCCGGGCGAAGGGCTGGCAGTTCTCGCCGACTCCGTTGGAAGGCCGAAGTTCGCGACGGCTGCAGGACTCGTGCTGTACGGCGCCGACCGGTACGACGAAACGGGGGATGGCGCCTCGACACTCACTTCCGGCCTGGTGTCGAAGGTCTGGTCGTGGCTGAAGGAATTCTTGTAGTGCTCCGACGAACGAATGACTCGGAGCATCGAGCTTGAATCAGACCGAACCACCCATTCATGGGAGCCAAATCATGATGATATTCGAATTCGAGGACACTCCACTCCAAACGGCCCGAATGAAGGTTGTCGGAGTCGGAGGAGCCGGCGGAAATGCAGTCAACCGAATGGTCGACGAGGACCTGGAGGGCGTCGAGTTCATCACCGCGAATACCGATGCCCAGGCGCTCAAGGGTTCACGCGCGCAGGTCACGCTTCAGATTGGCAAGAAACTGACACGCGGGCTGGGTGCTGGCGCACGGCCCGAAGTGGGCAGGCAGGCCATCTCCGAGAGCCAGGACGAGGTCCGGAGGGTGCTGGAGGGGGCCGACCTGGTCTTCATCACCGCCGGAATGGGTGGCGGAACAGGTACGGGAGCCGCTCCCATCATCGGGGAAATCGCTCGTGAAATGGGTGCTCTCACCATAGGTATCGTCACGAAGCCGTTCTCCTTCGAGGGGAGGAAAAGGGAGCGTCAGGCCGAGCAGGGTCTAGCGGAGCTTCGCAGGACCGTCGACACGATGATCGTGGTGCCGAACGACCGCCTGTTGTCCGTGGTGCCGCGGGGCACTTCCTTCCGCGACGCCATGAAGAAGGTCGACGAGGTGCTTTTGCACGCGACACAAGGGATCAGCGATCTGATCCGGGTTTCGGGTGAGGTGAACGTGGACTTTGCGGACGTTCGAACCATCATGGCTTGCCGTGGGCCTGCCCTGATGGGTTCTGGCTTTGGAGAGGGAGACAATCGGGCGCAGGAGGCCGCTCAAGAGGCCGTTTCTTCGCCGTTACTAGACGACGTATCGATCCACGGTGCGCTGGGCGTGTTGATCAACATCACGGGCGGGATGGATCTTGCCATTGACGAAGTACACCAGATATCAACTATTATTCAAGAAGAGGCCGGGGATGAGGCGGAGATCATCTTCGGTGCGGTCCACGATCCGGAGTTGGAAGGACAGATTCGGGTTACGGTGATCGCCACCGGCTTCGACGACGTGATTCGGCCGGACTTCGGGAAGCAAGCCCCGTCGCAGTTGCCTCAGCGTAACATTCAGCCGAATAGGCAGCAGGTACCGCAACAGGTG